>NZ_SOBG01000005.1:134192-209428 GCF_004365575.1 Hypnocyclicus thermotrophus | reverse complement strand
GTTGTTGTTTTACCATGGTCAACGTGTCCTATTGTTCCAACGTTTACATGTGGTTTACTTCTTTCAAATTTTTCTTTAGCCATTTTTTGCCTCCTATTCTTTATTTATAAAATTATTTCATTCTTTCTTCGATTATTGCTTTTGCAACATTTGTAGGTACTTGAGCATATTCACTAAATTCCATAGCGTAAGTTGCTCTTCCTTGAGATTTTGATCTTAAATCAGTTGCATATCCAAACATTTCTGATAAAGGTACTTTTGCATTGATTATTTTAGCACCATTTCTATCAGTCATACCTTGAACCATACCTCTTCTTGAGTTAAGATCTCCTATAATATCTCCCATATATTCTTCTGGAGTAGTTACTTCTACTTTGAATACTGGTTCTAATAATACAGGTGTAGCTTTTTTAGCTCCATCTTTAATTGCCATAGATCCCGCTATTTTAAATGCCATTTCCGATGAATCAACTTCATGGTATGATCCGTCAAATAAAGTAACTTTAACATCAACCATAGGATATCCTGCTAAAACTCCACCTTCTAAAGCTTCTCGCATTCCTTTATCTACAGCTGGAATATATTCTCTAGGGATAACTCCTCCTGTAATTTTATTGATAAATTCATATCCTTTTCCTGGATTAGGTTCAATAGTGATTTTAACATGTCCGTATTGTCCTCTACCACCAGATTGTTTAGCGTATTTAACTTCTGCATCAGTTGTAGAAGTAATAGTTTCTCTATAAGCAACTTGAGGTTTTCCTACGTTAGATTCAACTTTAAATTCTCTTTTCATTCTATCAACAATGATTTCTAAGTGTAATTCACCCATTCCTGATATGATAGTTTGTCCAGTTTCTTCATCTGTTTTTACTCTAAATGTAGGATCTTCTTCTGATAGTTTTTGTAATGCAATTCCCATTTTTTCTTGGTCAGCTTTTGTTTTTGGTTCAACAGCTACTGATATAACTGGTTCAGGGAATTCCATTTTTTCTAGTATAATAGGATTATCTAAAGCACATAAAGTATCTCCTGTTACTGTAGATTTTAATCCAACTGCTGCTGCTATATCACCACAGTATACTACATCTTTTTCTTCTCTTTTATTTGCATGCATTTGAAGAATTCTTCCCATTCTTTCTTTTACATTTTTAGTAGAATTTAACACATAAGAACCTTTTTCTAAAACTCCTGAGTAAACTCTAAAAAATGCAAGTTTTCCAACAAACGGGTCAGTCATTATTTTAAATGCTAACGCTGAAAAACTTTCATCATCTGAAGGTTCTCTTGATAATTCTTTTTCAGGATCTTTCATATCAGTACCTTTTACAGCTCCGATATCAATTGGTGAAGGCATAAATTCAACTACAGCATCAAGTAAAGGTTGAACTCCTTTATTTTTAAAAGCTGTCCCACAAGTAACTGGTACAATTTCATTCGAAATAGTAGCTTTTCTTATTGCTGCTTTTAATTCTTCTTTAGTTATCTCTTCCCCACCAAAATATTTTTCCATTAATTCATCACTTGTCTCAACTACAGACTCAATCATAGCTTCTCTAGCTTCTTCAGCCTTAGCTTTTAATTCTTCTCTAATATCTGCTATATCATAATTAGCACCCATTTCATCTGTAGTCCATAACAATTCTTTCATTTCAATAAGATCTACTACACCTTCAAAATAGTCTTCTTTACCAATTGGTATTTGAATAGCTACTGGATTTCCACCTAATTTTTCTCTGATATCATTTACACACATATCAAAGTCAGCACCTACTCTATCCATTTTGTTAAAGAAAGCCATTCTTGGCACTTGATATTTATCAGCTTGTCTCCAAACTGTTTCAGATTGTGGTTGAACCCCGTCAACTGCTGAAAATACAGCAACTGATCCATCTAATACTCTAAGAGATCTTTCAACTTCAACTGTAAAATCCACGTGTCCTGGTGTGTCTATTATGTTTATTCTATGATTTTTCCAAAAACATGTAGTTGCAGCAGATGTAATTGTGATTCCTCTTTCTTGTTCTTGTTCCATCCAGTCCATTTCAGCAGCACCTTCATGAACTTCTCCTATTTTATGTGTAACTCCTGTATAAAAAAGTATTCTTTCTGTTGTTGTTGTTTTCCCGGCATCTATATGCGCCATTATACCGATGTTTCTTGTTTTTTCTAAAGAAACTTGTCTAGCCATTTGAAGCTTAACCTCCTTAATCTGTTATTATAAGGCTTACCATTTATAGTGTGCAAACGCTCTGTTAGCTTCAGCCATTTTATAAGTGTCTTCTTTTTTCTTAACTGATCCACCTTCATTATTTGCAGCAGCTATTAATTCAGCCGTTAATCTATCCATCATACCATATTCTTTTCTAGCTCTTACATTAGTAACTAACCATCTAATTGCTAATGCTTGTTGTCTTTCTGGTCTTACTTCTACTGGTACTTGGTATGTAGCTCCACCAATTCTTCTAGATCTTACTTCTACTTGTGGTTTTACATTTTCCATAGCTTGTTTAAATACTTCATATCCATTTTGTCCAGTTTTTTCCTCTATTTTATCCATTGCAGTATAAAATATTTTTTCTGCGATTGATTTTTTTCCATCTAACATAATGTAATTTATAAATTTAGTAACAACTATATCACCGTATCTTGAATCAGGTAATACATCTCTTTTTACCGCACTTCTTCTTCTTGACATTTAAATTATTTCACCTCCGATTATCCTTTTTTAGCTCCGTACTTAGATCTACCTTGTTTTCTATTAGCAACACCTGCAGTATCTAATGCACCTCTTATTATTTTATATCTTACCCCTGGTAAATCTTTTGTTCTTCCCCCTCTTACAAGTACGATTGAATGTTCTTGTAAGTTATGTCCGATCCCAGGAATATAAGCAGTAACTTCTATTCCGTTTGTTAATCTAACCCTCGCAACTTTTCTTAGCGCTGAGTTAGGTTTTTTAGGAGTAGTTGTATAAACTCTTACACAAACTCCTCTTTTTTGTGGATTTTCTTGTAACGCAGGAGAGATTTTCTTTTTCTCTAAGTCTCTTCTACCTTTTCTAACTAACTGATTTATAGTAGGCATTAAACCTCGCTACCTCCTTTCAAATTTTTAATTTTATAGACTAACTTTAACATTATACTTTTTTGTTCTCAAAAAGTCAAGCCTAATTTTTTTATATTTTCAAGCATTATAATGCTATCATTTTTTCTAATTTTCGTCAAGAAAAAAGAGCTAGTTTAATTTTAAGCTAGCTCTTAATTATGTATTAATTTTAAATTATTTATTTAAATTGTAGAATACTCCCATTCCTTTGTATTCTGCAGCATCTCCTAATTCTTCTTCAATTCTTAATAATTGATTGTATTTAGCCATTCTATCAGATCTTGAAGCAGAACCAGTTTTGATTTGCCCAGCATTTGTTGCTACAGCAACGTCAGCTATTGTATCATCAGCAGTTTCTCCAGATCTATGAGAAACAACTGCTGTAAATCCAGCTTTTTTAGCCATTTCTATAGCTTCTAAAGTTTCTGTTAAAGTTCCTATTTGATTTAATTTAATTAAGATTGAGTTAGCAGATTTTTTCTCGATACCCATTGCTAAGTATTCTGTATTTGTTACGAATAAATCATCCCCAACAATTTGAATTTTATCTCCTAATTTTTCTCTCATTAAAGCAAACCCTGCCCAATCATTTTCATCTAATCCATCTTCAATTGAAGTTATTGGATATTTTTCTACTAATTGTGCATACCAATCTATCATTTCAGCTGTAGTTCTTTTTACTCCACCTTCTCTTTTGAAATGATAAGTTTTATTTCCATCTTCTCCACCTTCACAGAATTCAGACGCAGCAGCATCTAAAGCTAAAGTAATATCTTTTCCTGGCTCATATCCAGCAGCTTTAATAGCTTCTATTATTATATCTAAAGCATCTTCAGTTCCATTTAATTTAGCCGGAGCATATCCACCTTCATTTCCTACGTTAGTAGAATCTCCTTTTGCTTTTAATAATTTTCCTAAGTGATGGAATACTTCAGCACCCATTCTTAATCCTTCTCTGAAAGATTTAGCTCCTACTGGTTGTACCATAAATTCTTGTACATCAACTGCAGAATCAGCATGTGATCCTCCATTTAATATATTCATCATTGGTAAAGGTAATTCTTTTGCATTTGGTCCACCTAAATATTTAAATAAAGATAATCCTTTTGCTTTTGCAGCAGCTTTAGCTACAGCTAAAGAAACACCTAATATAGCGTTAGCTCCTAATTTAGATTTAGTTTTAGTTCCATCTAATTCTATCATTTTTCTATCAATAGCAACTTGATCAAGTGCATCCATTCCAATAATAGCTTCTTTAATTATAGTGTTTACATTATTTACAGCTGTTAAACAACCTTTTCCTAAGTATCTAGATTTATCTCCATCTCTTAATTCTACCGCTTCTCTTTCACCAGTAGATGCTCCAGATGGAACAGCAGCTCTTCCCATAGCCCCACATTCTAAAGTTACATCAACTTCAACTGTAGGATTTCCTCTTGAGTCTAATATTTCTCTGGCATGAATATTAACGATTTTTGTCATATACATTCCCTCCATTTTATTTGATTTATTAATAGCCAATTAATTTTAACATAAATAATACCTAAAGTCAAAATGATTTTAGTATATTTTTTAACAATCTCTATTGTTTTAATTATTTATTTTAAAGACTTATTTAGTTATCTCGATTAATGCTTTGTTAATCTTTTCGTTTAATATATCATATCTAACTCTATCTTTAGATTTTTCAAAATTTGCCTTTTCAAATTTTTGATATTTTGTTTTCTTAAATATAACTATAATATTATTTGTAAATAATTTAAGTTCTTTTAATTTAGATGATAAAATAGCATCTGATAATTCTTTATTAAAACCTATCCCTTCTATATAACCATCTCTTCTTATTTTTTTAAACTCAAAATTTTTAAGAACCGAATTAGCTTTTGCTGCTTCTTCAAAAGTTATTTCTTTATTTTTAATTTTTTCTAAAATTTCTTTTGCTTTTTTAATAACATTGTTTTTTGTGTCCTCACTAACGTTTTCTTTTATTAAAATATGTCTAGCTTTTACGCTTTCTTTTCCATTTTCTGTTTTTTTATCTTCAACATATATAATGTGATATCCAAATTGAGTTTTTATTATATTTTGATTAATTGTTCCTTTTTCAGTAGAAAAAGCTGCTTCTTCAAACTCTTTTATCATTCTACCTTTTGTAAACCATCCAAGGTCTCCACCATTTACAGCTGTAGGTCCTTCAGAATATTCTTTTGCTTTTTCTGCAAAATTTTCTGGTGTTAATTCTTTTAAAATATTTTTTGCTTTTTCAAGTGCCTTATTTGAATCTGCTTTACTAGGTTTTAATTCAAATTCTATTATTTGTGCTTCCGCTTCTTCTTTTGTTTCATATTTCGTACTATTTTTTTCAAAATATGTTTTTATTTCTTCATCAGATATTTTTATTTCTTTTCTTAATTTTGCTATATATTTTTCTCTTAAATCAACTATTTTATCTTCTGTTGTTAGTTCTTTATTTACTTCTACTCCTGCACTTATATATTTTTTAGCTGTTTCAATATCTTTTTCTATTGATTTTTTAGCTGTTTCTGCTGCTTTTTCTCCAGCACCATATAGTTTTTGAATTATAGTTCTATTTGCTATATCAATATTTGAAAATTCAAATCCATCTTTAGAAATCTCTATATTATAAAGATATTTTTGATAAATTTCCTTTACATCTTCATATTTAGAACTTTTTAAAAGTTTTGAAACATATGCTCTATATATTCTTCCTTTTTTATTATTTAATAATCTTTCTTTTATTTCATCTTTTACTTTTTCATAATCTTTATCTAAATAAAGCCCATATTTATTGTTTTCATAATATTTTTTTATTTCATCATCAGTCACTTTAGCTTGACTTTCTATTTTTTCTGTAACTTTTTCTACTAACAAAGAATTTTTGATATCATTTTTTAAAGAATCTTTTGTATATCCTTGCATTTTTAATGCATTATTAAATGTTTTTTCATCTGGAAAATTAGCTCTAACTTGATTATATTTTTCATTTATCTCTTTTGAAGATACTTTTATTTTCATATTTTTAGCTTCTTTTACTAAAAGTTCTTGTTCTATAAAATTATTAAATATAATAGTTTTTAATTCTTCCCCGTCAATGCTATTTCCATATACTTTTCTATAATTTTCTATTCCATTAGAAAATGCCCTCTCAATTTTTAAAGAATCTACATAACTTCCATTTAATTTAAGTGCCATTTTTTGAGCTTTTGCATTTTTATATGAATATATATAACTTACTACACCTCCTATTATTGTAATAATAAATGCTATTACAAATATCCATATAAATGGTTTCATCGTTTTTCTTAATTTTCTTATTGCCACCGTTTTTCCTCCCTATAAAATAATATTAAAATGCCTTAAATATTATAGCAACTTTATTCTTAATTTTCAATTAAATAGTATCCGTAAACACACTTTTAATTTTTTCTAAAAATTTAGTTTCATCTTTTCTAAATAAAAGTTGTAAATTAAATATCAAACTATTTTCATGAAGCCAACAAAATATAGCATTTTCACCTTTTTTTAATGCTTTTTCCACTTCTTTTGCATCTAGATTTTTAGGTGTTAAAATGATTAATTCTCTTTCAAATTTTTCATTTTTATTTCTATCATCTAAAGTTAAGTATTCTCCTTCAATTAAAGAAATTTCCACTTCATCGCCAAGCTCTTTTTCTAATTTGTTTATTATTCTTTGATTTTTTTTCTTTATTTCTTCTTCATTTAATAGTATTTTTTCAATAAAAATATTTTCTTTATTATTTTCATAATAAGCTTTTAATAGATGAAATAAAAATATTTTTGTTTCTTTATTTATAGATAAAACATCTAAAATAATATTGTCCTTGATTTCATTATATATTTCATCATTTTTTATAAATATAAATGCACATTTTGGAAACCCTGCAAATTTAGAAAAGTCTACTATATCAATAAAAAAATCATTTTCTAAGTATTCACTTAATTCAAACGAAAGTTCTTTTATCTCTTTTCTATTACTTTTTATATGGACTTTATCTGTTATATTTATAACTTTATTATTCATATTTTTAAATTCTTTATAAGATATATTGTTTTCAACTGGAATATAACTCATATCAACGTTTAATATATATCTATCTTCATAAAGTTTATTTAGATAATCTTTAGAACTTATATTATTTAGATATCCCACAAACTCAACATTTATTCCATTTTTTTCTAATATATCTATTGGTCCAATTTTATCAAAGTTAACTGCATCTTTAAAATTCATAAGTATTTCTTTATCTTTTAAAAAGCTATTTGATAAAGTATACAATGCACCCTCAATACTATTTACAATTAGAAAGTTACTAGGAAAACCTAATTTTTCTAATAATTTATTTATTTCTTCATCCAAAGAACTTGCTTCTTCAAGTTTTATATTATACTCTAAAGTATTATAATTACTTAACGTATCCGCTATATCTCTCATAACTTTTCTAGAATATAGTGTGTTCCCTATATATTTCGAATAAACTGTTCCTAAACAATTTATAACAGTTTTTTCCTCTTCTTGTTCTTCTTTTTTTTTATCTTGAAGTTGTTCTTTTAATTTTTCTATATAAAAGTCTAAAGAATAATCAAGATTTTTTATTTCATTCTCTTGCTTTGCTGTGGTAATTTCAAAATGTCTTTCATCTAATATTTTATCTAATTCTTCATCTATAATATTTTCTGAATAACTTTTGATAAGTGCTATAACTTCTGGAACTTCTTTTATATCCTCTTTACTTGGTAATTTATCTAAATAAGATTGAATTAATAAAAAATCCATTTTCTATCTCTCCTTAACTTCCTTATTCTCCCTTAGCTATACCTCTTCTATCCAAATCATATTTTCTTATTTTTTCATATAATGTAGTTCTTCCTATTCCTAGAAGTTTTGCTGTTTCTTGTTTATTCCATCTAGTTTTTTGTAATGCATTAGCTATAACTACTCTTTCTACTTCTGCTAAGTCATAGATATCTTTTTCTAATATATCTTTTAATGGTCCAATTCCTGTAATTGTTTTATTTTCTAAAGTATCTGACTTCATTTTTATTTCAAGAGGTAGATTTTCTACACCTATTACTTTATCATTTGATAAAATTACCATTCTTTCAATAATATTTTTTAACTCTCTAATATTTCCAGGATAAGAGTATTCTATTAAGTATTTCATTGCTTCTCCAGATATAACTACCATATCTTTATGTAGGTCAGATACTATTTTATTCAAGAAATAATTTGCTAATAAAGGTATATCCTCTTTTCTTTCTCTTAATGCTGGCACTTCTATAGGAAAAGCTGTTATTCTATGATATAAATCTTTTCTAAATGTTCCTCTTTTTACTGATTCTTCAAGATTTTCATTTGTAGCAGCTATAAATCTAACATCTACTTTTATAGTTCTGTTGCTTCCGACTCTTCTAAGTTCTCCATATTCTATAACTCTTAATAATTTTGCTTGTGTTTTTAAATCCATAGCACCTATTTGATCTAAAAATAATGTTCCTCCATCTGCTTCTTCGATAATTCCTTTTCTAGTCATATTAGCACCTGGATAAGCACCTTTTTCATATCCAAAAAGTTCTGATTCTATTAGTGTAGGTGCTATTGAAGCGCAATTAATAATTATAAAATTCTTTTTTCTTCTATATGATTTTTTATATATTTCTTTTGCGACAAGTTCTTTTCCTACTCCATTTTCACCTGTTATAAGCACTGTAAGGTCACTATCTGCTACTTTTTCAATTACTTGTTTTAGTTCTTTTATTTTAGAATTTTGCCCTATTATTTCTTCTGATTCTTCTGTATCTGAAAGTTTTTTCTCAAGCTCTCTTTTTTCTTTTAATAATTCCAAATTATTTAGTGCAGGTATTATTACTCTATTTACTTTTCTAAGTTCTATTGGTTTTATTACACAATGATAAATTTGAGCTTTTTTTAAATCTTCTAAAACTTCTTCTGTCTCTTCATTAATTAGTGCAATAATAATTATATCTTTTCCAATTCCTCTTAATTTTCTAACTGCTTCTGTAAAAGTAAACCATGATAGATTTTCATCCAATAATAAAATATCAAAGTCACTTTCTCTAAGCATATCAAGACCATCTAAAAAATTATTGAAAGTAATTACTTCATATTCATCTTTTAATTCTCCTCTTAAACTTTTTAGCGTATCTTTATTTTCTGAAATTGCTAAAATAGATTTTTTATTCATAATCGAATCCCTCCATAATAAAATTTTCATGTACAAAAAAAATACATGTAAACTTTTAATATATTTTATCACTCAAATTTCTATTTTGCAACATTTTTGTATTATTTTTTAATTTTTTTTGAAATATGTACGATAATATTCCACTCAAAAAAAAACACTTTAGCTAAAAAGCTAAAGTGTTTGATTATATTAGAATATTTCTTCTACTGGAGTAACTGTTACAAACATATCTACTCCTTCTATAAGCTTTTTTTTCATCTCTTTTAGTTTCTTTAATAATTGCTCTGCTTTTTCCTTTTCTAAAAGAAGAATAAAAATACTATCAGTTCCTGGCCAAATATGTGTTCCCATATGTCTTATATTTTTTGACCACATAGCTTGAACTTGTTCTAAATTAATGTATTTTTCTATTTTTTCTTCTTTAAAAATTTTTAATATTTCATTTCTAGCTGCATCAGAGTAAACTATTCTTATTTCTTTATACATTTAATCACTTCCTTTAATTTTTATATATAGAAGTTTCATATTTTAATTTATGTTTATTTTTAAATTTTATTCTAATACTTTCTTCTATCGAATATAAAACAGGTATTAATATTAATGTAAGCAAAGTGGCAAATAAAAGTCCAAATATTACAGCTATCGCCATACCTTGATAAAACTCTGTACCTTGACCTATACCTAAGGCTAATGGAAGCATTCCAAATATAGTAGTTGCTGTAGTCATTATAATAGGTCTAAGTCTTGTTCTTCCTGCTATTTTTATAGCTTCTATTAAAGGGTGGTTTCTAGCTCTAAGTACATTTATATAATCTATTAGTACTATAGCATTATTTACAACAATTCCTGCTAGCATAATTATTCCTACCATTACCATAATATTAAATTTAACTCTAGTAATAGCTAATCCTATTAAAACCCCTATAATTGATAACGGAAGTGAACCCATTATAATTATTGGCATTGTAAATGATTCAAATTGTGATGCAAGTATAAAATACATCAAGAAAATTGCAATTCCAAAACCGAATAATAAATCTTTCATTACATCTACAAATTGTTCTTGATCTCCACCAAAATCATATCTAATTCCTGCCGGAATATCTAGTTCTTTTATTACTTCTTTTATTTTTGCAGTAGCTGTTCTTAAATCAATATTATCTGTATTTGCTGAAATCGTAATTATTTTTGATTTATTTTCTTTTTCTATCTGAGCTGCACCTTCTTCAAGTTTAAAAGAAGCTATATCTTTTATTTTTATTTTTCCAAATCTAGTATTTAATTCTAAATCTAATATTTTTTCTATACTATTTCTATAATCTTCAGCTATTCTTACTTTTACATCAACATCTTTATTTGAAGTTTTTATTGTAAATGCATCTGTACCTTGTACTTGATATGATATTAAAAATGCTATATCAGATACTCTCAATCCATAATATTGTGCTTTATCTCTATCTATATCAAGTTTTAATTCAGGATTTCCACCTTCATAAGATGATTTTACATCAACTAATCCAGGTATTTTTTTTACTTTTTCTAAAACTATTTGACTAAATACAGAAAGTTTATCTAAGTCGTCACTATAAATTTTTAACTGTACTCCTCCATCGCTTCCGCCACCTGGCCCTCCACTTGAAGCAGATACTGTTATTTTTGCATCTGGAATATTAGCTAATTTGGGTCTTATTTGCGAAATAATATCATTTATCGTTTCTTTTCTTTCATTTTTTTCTAATGTTTTTATATTTATTGTAATATTTTCCTTACTTACAGCTGTTGAATAGTTCACTGTAAATTTATCAGCTTTAACTATTTTTTCCATTGATTTTGCTATCAAATCAGCTTTTTTTACATCAAGACCTTTAGATAATTTAGCTTTAACTAGATATTCACTTTGATCCATTTGAGGAAAAAATTCTGTTTTTATTGTTAAAGTCGCAAGTCCTATAGAACCAATAAACATAAGAAAGGCTATTAATACTGTTATTATTTTATGTTTTAATGCTCTATCTAATATTTTTACATATACTCTTTTAAGATTTACTAAAATTTTTCCTTCTTTTGTTATTGATTTTTTAGGGTCTAAAAATTTTGAAGCTGCCATAGGTACAAATGTTAAAGCAACTACTAAAGAAGAAATTAATGCAAATGTAATTGAAAATGACATATCATGAAATATCTCTTTTGCCATTCCTTCTCTCATTACTATCGGTAAAAACACTGCTACAGTTGTAGCTGTTGATGCTATTATAGGTACTGACATTTCACTAGCTCCATTTGCTGACGCTGTAAATTTATCTTCTTTTAACTCTGTAAGATGCCTATAAATATTATCAATAACAACAATAGAATTATCAACAAGCATTCCTACCCCAAGAGCTAGACCCATAAGCGATATTACATTTAATGTAATATTTTTAAGCGGTAATAATGCAAACGTAAATACAACTGATACTGGTATAGCTATTGCTACTACTAATGTAGCTCTTATATTTTTCAAAAATATTAAAAGTATAATTGAAGCAAGTATAATACCAACTATAGCATTATTTGATACCGTTCCTATTGATTGTTTTATCGGTATTGAAAAATCTGTAGCAAGAACAGTATTTATTCCAGGTGGTAAACTTTCTTTTAAGTTTTCCATTACTTTTTTAGCTTCTTCTGCTATGTTTACAGTATTTCCTTCTTTTACTTTGATTACTTCTATTCTTATAGATGGTTCTCCATTTTGTCTTGCAAAACTTTCAACATCTTCAGTTGATAATTTGATATTTGCTACATCACTTAACTTTACTAACTGTCCACCATTATTTGATACAACTATATTTTTTACTTGTTCTATAGTTTTTATTTCACCAATAACTTTTACTATAAACTCTTTATCACCTTCTTTTAAATTTCCTAAAGGAATATTAATATTTGAAGAAGATAAAATACTTTTTATTTGCATAATATCTAAAGAATATGCCGCTAATTTTTCAGGTTCTAATTCAACTAAAATTTCTTCTTTAAGTCCACCTTTTATTCTTATCTCTCCAACTCCTGATATTTTTTCCAATCTTGGTTTTATTATATTTTCAGCTAAACTATTTAATTCGACTAAATCTGAACCAAAAAGATTATATATTAATATTGGTTGAGCATTTATATCAAATTTGTCAATAAATGGCTCTCCTATATCACTAGGTAAATCTTTTTTTATATTATTTACTTTTGTTTGAATTTCTCTAATTTTTTCATCTGTATCTGTTCCATAATTAAATTGAACTACTACAGTTGATATATTTTGAGAACTATATCCATTTATATTTTTTATCCCATCAATCCCAGTAAGTGCATCTTCTACCTCACTTGTTATAAGTTTATCTATATCTTCAGGAGATGCTCCTATCCATGTTATATTAATTATAGATACTGGTATATCAAAATCTGGTAAAAGTTGAGAAGACATACCTAACATTCCTAAAACCCCTGCCCCAACCATAGTAATAATAAGCATTATAGTTGTTACAGATTTTTTTATAGCAAAATGTGATATTGATTTCATTAATTCACCTCTTTTACTAAATCGTTATCTTGTAATAAAAATTGTCCATCTACAACTATTTTATCTCCTACTTTTAATTTATCAGCTATAACTTCTTGATATTCATCATTACTTACACCTAATTCTACCTTTATAGCTTTAACTCTATCTCCCTCTAACTTATAAATATACTTATATAATCCTTTAATAACAATCGATTTTTTAGGTACAACTAATTTTTCTTTTGGATTTGTAAATAAACTAATTTTTCCATACATTCCTTTTTTTAACATATTTTTATTGTTATCTATAACTATTTTTACCGCAAATTTATTTGTAGATTTACTTGCTGCAGGATCTATAGAATCTATTTTTCCTTTAAATGTATTATTTAATTCTTCTATATTTACCTCTGCAAAACTATTTTTATCTAAATTTATAACTTCACTTACAGATAAATATACAACAGTTTCCATACTTGATTCATCTATAATAGTAAAAAATGGACCATTATCCGGTTTTGCTTTTTGATATTTTTTTAAATTTAACCCTGATACAACTCCACTAATTTTTGCTTTTATTGTTAAATCATCATAGGCTTTTTTAGCCATTTCGTATCTATATAGCGCTGAATCATATTGTGCTTTTACCCCATTAATTGTATATTTCCAAGATTCTTCATCTACATTTTTCTTTACAAGCTCATAATTTGCTTTTGCTTGTTCATACATCGCTTCTAAAATTTTTATATCTTCTTCATCAGCACCTTTTATCAGAAGTTCTAAGTTATTTTTCGCATTATCAAGTTGATTTTTTGATTGGTTATACATTGTTTCTAATTGAAGAAATGCAGATTCTGAAATTAATTTTTCATCATATAATTTTTTATTTTTTTCATAATTAAACTTCGCTTGTTCAAAAGCTGATTCTGCTGTTTTTAAATTATTTTTTGCTATTTCTATTTGTTCTACTTTTGCTCCTTTTTTTGCTTTTATTAAATTTTGTTCGGCACTAATCATTGCCGATTTTGCTTGCTCAAGTTGTGTTCTCACTTGAATTTCAGAAAATTTTATAACTTGTTCATAGTTTGATTTTGCTGCATTTAAATTTGCAAGAGCCATTTTATAATTATTTTCAATATTTATATCTTTTTGCTTTACTATAATATCACCTTTTTTTACAAAATCACCATTTTTATGATAAACTTTCTCTACTTCTGCTTCTGGTCCAGAATGAACTATTTCATATTTTGCATTTAATATTCCATTAGTTTTAATTTCTTTACTTAATTTTATTTTTTTTAAAGTACTCGTTTTAACAATTTTTGCTGTTTCTTTTGATACTTTTTGTACTCCTTTATTATTTGCTTTTCCACAAGATGCAAAAAGTATAATTGTTACTAATACTAAAATATATTTTTTCAATTTATTCCCTCCTACATTTTATTTTAATAAATTTTTATAATTTTCAATAGCATAATATAAATCTAATTTAGTTATATTATACCCTATATTAGCTTCTCTCAAGCTATTTTCAGCTTTTAAAAATGTAATAGAATCAATCAAATTATTATTTAGCCTTTTTTCTTGGTATTTATAATTTTCAGTAGCACTTTCAAGTGCTTTTTCTTTTGCTTCTAATACTTTTTGTAATCTCACTATATCTAAATATGCAGATTTTAAAGCTATTTCTAAGTTATCTTTTGTAAATTTTCTATCATATTCAACTTTTTTTGTGTTATTTTTACTTCTTTGATATGCATCTATATTTTTACCAAAATTATATAATGTTCCTGAAATACTTATTCCTACTGACCAATCTAAATTCTCTGATTTAAAAGCGTCTTTTATACTACCATATGTAGTTTGATTTCCATATGAAAATTGCCCATTTACCATAGGAAGAAAATTTGCTTTTTCAAATTTTTCCGAAGCTTTTGCTAAATCTAAATTTATATCTAAAATTTTTGCAGTTAAACTTTCATTTTTAATTTTAATTAAATCTTTTCCTAAATCTATATTTATTACATTAATTTTTTTATCTATATTTTTAACATCTTTTAAAATAAGTTTTTCATCACTCGCTATGCCTAAATCATTTTTTATACTTAGTTTTGATATTTCAAATGCATTTTTCATTTGTAAAATTGTACTTTCCAATTCTATTAATCCATAATTTATATCCAATACATCACTTTTCATTACAAACCCTAATTCATACATTCTTTTTATTTTTTCAAAATTTTTCTCTAATTCTTTTTTAGAATTTTCTAATATCTCTATTTGCTTTTTTAATTTTAATGCTTCTATATAATTTTTAGTAATTTTTAATTTTTCATCATTTTTTTCTTTTTCTAATGCATATTCACTAAGCTGTACATATTTATCACCATTTTGAATAGCTGTTATTATTCTAAAACCATTAAAAATAGGTTGTGATAATGTTAATTTATATTGATGGTATTCATCACTACCTGTAAAAGTGTTCTTATCCTCTGTTTTAGCAATAGTTCCACTATATCCTACACTTGGTAATCCTGATTTAAAAGCTTCTTTTTTTTGTAATTTTGAATTTTCTAAATCTAACTCATATTTTTTTATAGTTTCACTTTTCTCTATCACTTTTTCAGTTGCAGTATTTAAATCTATTTCTATTTTTGCAAATGATGTAAGAGTTGTTAATAAAAAAACTAAAATCACTACTTTTCGTCTCAATATTCTTCCTCCTTTATTTTTTTATAGCTAAATAAATAGTATTTGAAATTATTTTAATATGATACTCCAATTCTTCTTCTGTTATTTTTTTTATTTTCCCACTACTTTTAAACTCTTTTATTTCAAATAATTCAAACATATATGCATCTAATATTTTACCTAGTACCGTAATAAATATTTTTTTATTTTCTATTACTTCATCTCTAACCTCATTTTTACTACTTTCTAAAAGTTTTATATATATATCCTCACTCATTTTTTTAAAAGGAAATTCACTTTCAAAAAGTTTTGACAAAAGGTGCGGATTCTTGAATATAAGAGATATTACTTTATACATTGCTTTGTGTTTATAAGAGGTTTTATACATAAGGCTCACTATTTTTTTGATGTTTTTCTTTAATTCACCTTCTTCAAACTTTAAGTTTTTTAATATATCTATATAAATTTCCATCATTTTGGATATAACATCAATAAATATATCATCTTTTGCCTTAAAATAAGTATAAAAAGTTCCTTTCGCAACTCCAGCTTCTTTAGTAATATCTTCAACTTTAATTCCTTCATAACCTTTTTCTAAAAAAAGTTCCATAGCACTTTTTATTAATTTATTTTTAGTATTTAATTCATCCATTTTCCTCCTGATTTCCCTCCTTGATTATACTTTGATTTAATTTTAATATTTTAATCATATCACAAACTGACCATCAAGTCAATGACTAGCTAGTCAGTTTTTGGAAAATGTAGTTTTTTTGGAAACGTTCTTTTTTTAACTTAATAAAGTATTGATTTTTTTATACAAAAATGGTAAAAATATACTGGAAACAGTTCAATTGTTTTTGAATCTATACATTATTAAATGTATAGATTGTAAAATAAATTATAGGAGGTATTTTTTATTATGAAAAAATTTTTAAATTTTTTATTCTTATTGGTTTTTCTTACTATTATTGGCTGTGATAAAACATCTAATTTAACATCTAATTTAAATAATAGTAGTATATCTGCTTCACTTGTTAGTGAATGGAATAATGCTTATTTTAGAGGTACACCTAATTCTTGGAATACTAGTCCAATGACTAAAGTAGCTTCTAATACTTGGGAAATTACCGTTACGTTTAATAATGGTGACTCTTCTGGTGGTCCTAGATTTAAAATTGATAGATACGGGGATTGGTCAGAAAACTATCCTTCTCAAGATTATTATGTTTCTCCTAACAAAACATATAAAATCACTTTTTATGATTCTACTCATGAAATTAAAGTTACAGAAATAAATAATAGTTCTTCTTCTATTAACGGGACTATGATGCAATATTTTGAATGGTATTTACCTAATGATGGAAGTTTATGGAATAAAGTAGCTTCTGAATCTTCTACCTTATCAAATATGGGAATTACAGCTCTTTGGCTTCCACCTGCATATAAAGGACAAGCTGGAAGTGCAGATGTTGGATATGGAGTATATGATATGTATGACCTTGGAGAGTTTAATCAAAAAGGTACTATTAGAACTAAATATGGTACAAAAGATGAATATCTTAATGCCATAAATGTAGCTCATCAAAATGGTATACAAATATATGGTGATGTTGTGTTTAATCATAGAATGGGAGCAGATGGAAAAGAAAATGTATCAGCTACTAGAGTAGATTGGAATAATAGAAATGTTACCTATGAAACCAAAACAATAAGTGCTTGGACAGATTTTCATTTTCCTGGAAGAAATGGAAAATACTCTACATTTAATTGGAAATGGTATCATTTTGATGGTGTAGATTGGGATGATAATTCTAAACAAAAAGCTATATTTAGATTTAATGGTACAGGAAAATCTTGGGATTGGGAAGTGGATACTGAGAATAATAATTATGATTACTTAATGGGTGCTGATCTTGATATGGATCATCCTGAAGTTGTTCAAGAATTAAAAGATTGGGGAAAATGGTATTTAGATTTTACAGGTGTAGATGGATTTAGACTTGATGCTGTAAAACATATTAAATTTACATTTTTTAATGATTGGCTAGATTATTTAAGAAGTTCAACTGGAAAAGAATTATTTACAGTTGGAGAATATTGGAGTTATGATATAAATAAATTAAATAACTATATAACAAAATCTAATGGTAAAATGTCTTTATTTGATGCACCATTACACATGAATTTTCATAATGCGTCAAATGGTAATGGATATTATGATATGAAAAATATATTTAATGGTACTTTAGTTCAATCTAATCCATTAAAAGCTGTAACTATTGTAGAAAATCATGATACACAACCTGGTCAAGCTCTTGAATCACCAGTAAAAGATTGGTTTAAACCTCTAGCTTATGCTATGATTTTACTTAGACAAGATGGTTATCCATGTGTTTTCTATGGTGATATGTATGGTGCACAAAATATTAAGTCTCAATACAATACTATAAAAAAACTTGTTGAAGCAAGAAAATTATATGCTTATGGAGAACAAAGAGATTATTTAGATAATCCTGATATTATTGGTTGGACAAGACTTGGTGATGCTAATCATCCAAAAGCAATGGCTACAATCTTAACTGATGCTAGTGGTGGTAGTAAATGGATGTATGTAGGTAAAGCAAATGCTAAATTTATAGATTATCTTGGAAATAGAAGCGATGTTATTTATTCAAATAATGATGGATGGGCTGAATTCAAAGTAAACGGTGGTAGTGTATCAGTTTGGATAGAACAATAATAAAAAAAATCCTCTTAAAGATTACTTTAAGAGGATTTTATATTTTATTAAAAATTATTTTTACTCCATTCCATGCAAGCGTAGCACATTTTACTCTAGCTGGCATATTTGATATATTTTCTAAGATTACAGCATCTTCTAATTTTTCTTTGTCTTCTTCTGATATTTCTTCTTTTTTTATCATTTTAAGATAAGATTCTACTATATGTTTTGCTTCATTTATATTTTTGCCATTTATTATATCAAAAAGTATTGATGCTGAAGCTTGAGAAATTGCACACCCTATTCCTATAAAAGCTCCATCTACGATTTTGTCATCTTTTATTTTTAATTGTACAGTAATGTCATCTCCACAATTTGGATTATGACCTCTTTCAATATAATCTGCATTTTTTATTTCCCTCTTATTATGTCCACTTTTATTATGTTCCATAATTAAAGATGTATATATTTTATTATAGTCCAATAATTTCACCTCCAGATTCTTTGTTTTTTATTGCAAAATTTAAAATACTTTCTTACATAAAATTACTTAAAACTATTAAAATTTAGAACTTTTTTATGTATTATTACGATTATCTTATCTCTTTGTATTATAAATTTATATTTTTTAATAAAAAATTTCTTTTACTTTATATAGTGATTTTATAAGTTTATTTATATCATTTTCAGTATTGTAAATAGATAAGCTTACTCTACAACAAGAAGGAATATTTAGATATTTCATAAGTGGCTGTGTACAATGATGACCGGTCCTTATTGCTATATTATTCATATCCAATATTTGACTCACATCATGAGAGTGTACATTTTTTACATTAAAAGCTATAACAGGAGTTTTATTTTTTTGATTTTCAAAATATATCTCTATAAAATCAAGCTCCTTTAATTTACTTAGTAAATAATCATGTAATTCTTTTTCATATGTTTCTATTTTTTTAATACCTATTTTATTAATAAATTCTATTGCTGCTGAAAGTCCTACTGCAAGTTCTACACTTTGAGTTCCACCTTCATATTTTTCATAATTATTTTTATATATAGACTTTGTTTCTTCTACAAACTCTATCATATCTCCACCATATAAAAATGGAGGTAATTTTTCAATTAATTCTTTTTTTATATAAAGTACTCCAATTCCAATAGGTCCAAACATTTTATGCGCTGAAAACACAAAAAAGTCTATATCTAATTTTTTTACATCTATATTTTTATGAAGTACTATCTGTGCACCATCTACTATTATTTTTATATTAGTATTAAATGTTTTTATTAAGTTTATTATTTTTTTTACATCATGTACAACTCCAGTAGTATTTACAGCATAAGAAAATGTAACTAATCTTGTATTATTTGAAAGTTTATTTTTTAAATCACTTAAATCAAACTCTCCATTTTTATCTAAATAAATATATTTAAGAACTATGTTTTTTCTTTTAGCTAATTCTTGCCAAGGAACTAAATTAGAATGATGAGAACTAATTCCTACTAAAATTTCATCATTTTTTTTTAATTCTTTCTCTAAAACATACGATATTAAATTTAACGATTCTGTTGCTGATTTAGTATAAATTATCTCTTCACTTTCTGCTCCGATAAATGTCGCAACATTTTTTTTACTTTCTTTATATAAATTTGTAGCTTCTAAACTAAGTTTATAACTTCCTCTATTTGGACTTGCATTATTATAAATATTATAGTTATACATTGCATCTAATACCTCTTTTGGTTTTTGAGTAGTAGCTGCACTATCTAAATATACTAATTCTCTATTATTTTCAAATATAGGAAACTTATTTTTATGCATTTTATACACCTCAATTATTTTTCATTTCGATTAAATTATGAAAACCTTTCTTCGATTATATTATATAATCTTTCAACTAATTTTTTATTATTAATTTTACTAATAATTGGTTTTAAACTGGACATAACTATAATTTTTTTTGCTGCTTTCTCATCAAATCCTCTTTGCATTAAATAAAAAAGTTTTTCATCATTAAGTTGTCCAGCACTAGCCGCATGTTCACCTATTACATCATCTTCATCACATTTCAAGGTTGGAATAGAGTCTGATTTTATATTTTTATTAAGTAATAACGTAAATTCTGACTCTTTTCCAATTGATTTTTTAGCTCCTCTATCAAATTGAAGGTTTCCTCTAAATACCTTTTTGCTATTATCTTTTAATACTCCTCTTCCTTCAATAATACTTTCTGTATAAGGTGCTCTATGATTAGTTGTAAATTCTAAATCTATTTTTTTATTTTTATCTCCAATATAAACTGAATAAACTTCACTTCTAGCTTCTTTATCAAGAAGATATACATTATTACTAATCATATTTATTTTTGAACCCATACTAAAAAAATATTGATTTACTTTAGAAGTTCTATCTGCTTCTACAATTATATTTGAAAAACTTTCAGAATTTTCACTTAATCTTTGAACAAAAAAAATATTTATTACTGCGTTTTTTTCCGCTTTTATTTTAAATAAAGAATTTCTAAAAACATCTATATCACCTGTATAGTCAAATATAATACTACTCTCACTATTTTCTCTAGCTATAATAATATTATAATCTAAAATATTATTGTTTTCTTTATCTCCTTTAAAAGAAAAATAATATTTAGAATTTTTATTGTTATCTATATACACACCGCTATTAAAAAACAATTCTGCCATTTTTATAAAATAATCATTTTCTTTAAAAGAATTTTTAAATTCTATTTTTTTTATTATTTTTTCATCTATTTTTATTATATCATTATCTGAAATCTTAGATAATTCTCTAATTTTATCAAACTTAAATTCATATTGATATCCTACTCTTCGCCAATTTGGTTTTTCTAAAGAGTTCAATATGTCTAATTTATCTTTATTAAATTTCTTATAACTTTCAAACATATATACACCTCTATCTTTTTTATTCAATTTAAAAAATTGAATTTTATTATTTTATCCTATTGTTCCTTCTAACTCTAAATTAATTAAATTATTTAATTCTACAGCATATTCTAATGGCAATTCTTTTGTAATTGGTTCTACAAATCCCCTCACAATCATAGCTTTGGCCTCTTCCTCACTAATTCCTCTTTGCATTAAATAATAAATCGTCTCATCACTAATTCTACCTATTTTAGCTTCATGTCCAATGTCTACATCATCATTCATAAGCTCTATTATTGGCACTGTATCTGATTTTGATATATTATCTAGCATTAAACTTTCACAATTTACATTTGATTTTACATGATGAGCATTTTTAGCTACTTTTAAAAGACCTCTATAAAAAGCTATTCCTCCATTTTTTGATATTGATTTAGAATTTATAGTTGAACTAGTATATGGTGCTGCATGCACTACTTTTGCGCCTGTATCAAGATATTGACCTGTTGAAGCAAAAGTAATTCCTGTAAATTCTGCTCTTGCATATTCTCCTCGAAGTATACTCATAGGATAAAGCATACTAACTTTTGAACCAAATGAACCTGATACCCATTCAATAGTTCCTTTTTCATCTACTACTGCTCTTTTTGTATTTAAGTTATACATATTTCTAGACCAATTTTCCACTGTAGAATATCTAAGCTTAGCACCTTTTTTTACAAAAAGTTCTACTGCACCCGCATGAAGCGCTTGTGATGAATATTTTGGTGCGCTACATCCTTCTATAAAATGAAGACTTGCTCCTTCTTCTACAATAATAAGTGTATGTTCAAATTGACCTGCTTCTTTTGCATTTAATCTAAAATATGATTGAAGTGGCATTTTTACATGCACTCCTTTTGGTACATATACAAATGAACCACCAGACCATACCGCGCCATGAAGTGCAGCAAATTTATGATCAATATTTCTTATAAGTGTCATAAAATATTTTTTTACTATATCTTCATGTTCTTTTAAGGCTGTTTCTATATCTGTATATATTACCCCTTGTTTTATTAATTCTTTATTTACATTATGATAAACAACTTCAGAATCATATTGAGCTCCAACTCCTGCTAAGGATTCTCTTTCAGCTTTTGGAATTCCTAATCTGTCAAAAGTATTTTTAATATAATCCGGAACATCATCCCAATTTTCTTTCATTTCTGTATTTGGCTTTAAATAATAAATTATATCTTCTACTCTTAAATCTTTTAAGTCTGCACCCCAAGTTGGCATAGGTTTTTGATTATAAATTTCTAAACTTTTTAATCTATGTTCTAGCATCCACTTAGGTTCTTTTTTTTTCTTTGAAATCTCTATTACTATATCATTGCTCAATCCTTTTTTAGATTTGTATGAATGATCTTCTTTATCTACTATATCATATATGCCTCTATTGATATCATCTACACTTGTTTTATTTTTTTTCATTTATATCACCTTTATATTTTCATAACCTTGTTTTTCTATTTCATGAGCAACTTCAATTCCACCAGATTTTACAATCTTTCCATTGTTTACCACATGAACAAAATCAGGTTTTATATAATTTAACACTTTATTATAATGAGTAATTATAAGTATCGCATTATTTTCATTTTTTAATTTATTTACTCCTTCATACACTACTCTAATAGCATCTACATCAAGTCCTGAATCCGTTTCATCTAATATAGCTAATTTAGGTGCTAATATAGCCATTTGTAGTATCTCATTTTTCTTTTTTTCTCCTCCAGAAAATCCTACATTTAAATGTCTATTTGCATAATTTTTATCAATATGAAGTTCCTCCATTTTTTCTTCTAACTCTTTTTTAAATTTAATTACTGATTGCAATCTTCCTGTTATTGATGATTTTGATGCTCTCAAAAATTCTTCTACTGTAACTCCAGGTATTGCTTCTGGATATTGAAATGACATAAAAATCCCCTTTTTAGCTCTTTCATCCACTTTTAAGTCATTAATGTTTTCACCTTCAAAAATTATTTCACCATCTACAATCTCGTATTTAGGATTTCCTGTTATAGCATTTGAAAGTGTTGATTTTCCAGCACCATTTGGTCCCATTATTACATGTACTTCTCCTTTATTTATTTCTAAATCTATTCCCTTTAATATCTCTTTATTTTCTACTTTAACTTTTAAATTGTTAATTTTTAATAAACTACTCATTTTTTCCTCCTTTATTTATTAAAAAACTCAAGAATTTTTATAAATTTTTTTCTATTATATCTTTTAATTTTTCCTTATCTGGATACTCACCCTCTATTACTTTTTTTCCATTAATAAATAATACAGGTGGTTTATCAGATATATTAAATATAGCGTCTACATCTCTTATTTTTTCTACATTTGGATATATATCTAATTCTTCTATTACTTTCATAATATCTATATATAAAGGACTATTTGAACAAAAAAAATCATATATTACTATATTCATTCCTACATGCATAGTCTTTCCTCCATTTATTTATATTTTATATAAATAATATATCATATTATTCTTGACTTTTCAAGTAAAGAATAATATTTTAATCTATTTTTTAATTTATTTACTTTTTTACACATTTCCAAAAAATAAAAAAACTATCCATGAAAATCATGGATAGTTAAAATAATTATTTATCAGATATTGAATCTACTCCAGGTAACACTTTACCTTCTAAATATTCTAATGAAGCTCCTCCACCAGTAGAGATATGAGTAAATTTATCAGCAAATCCTAATTGAATTGCAGCAGTTGCTGAATCTCCTCCACCTATTATTGTAGTAGCGCCTTCCAATGCAGCTATTGCTTCACAAACAGCTATTGTCCCTTTAGCAAATGCAGGCATTTCAAATACTCCCATAGGTCCATTCCATACTACAGTTTTTGCTCCTTCTAATGTTTTTGCAAATAATTCTATAGAAGCTTGACCAATATCTAATCCTAATCCTTCTTCATCAGCTGCTATATCTTCTACTGCTACAGTTTTATGAGCTGCATCAGCTGCAAATTTTTCGGCAAGAACTGTATCTACTGGAAGTATTAATTTATCTCCTGCTTTTTCCATCAATTCTTTTGCTAATTCTATTCTATCTTCTTCGCATAAAGATTTTCCTATATTTAATCCTTTTGCTTTCAAGAAAGTAAACATCATTCCTCCACCAACAATAATTTTGTCAGCTTTTGCAATTAAGTTTTCTATTACTGCTATTTTATCAGAAACTTTTGCTCCTCCTAATATTGCAACTAATGGTCTTTCAGGATTATCAACAGCTCCTCCTATAAATTTAATTTCTTTTTCCATCAAGAATCCAGCTGCTGACTCAGCTATATTTGAAGCTATCCCTACGTTAGAAGCATGTGCTCTATGTGCAGTACCAAATGCATCATTTACAAATACATCTCCTAAAGAAGCCCAATATTTTCCTAATTCTGGATCATTTTTAGATTCTTTTTTACCATCTATATCTTCAAATCTTGTGTTTTCAAACATTAAGATTTCTCCATCTTTTAATTCGTCTATTGCTGCTTCTAATTCTGGACCTCTAGTAACTGGAACAAATTTTACTTCTTGTCCTAATACTTCTTCTAATCTTTTAGCTACTGGAGCAAGAGATTTTGAAGCTTTATCTTCTTCGGTTTTTACTCTTCCTAAATGAGAAAATGCAATTACTTTCCCACCATTTTCTAATACATATTTTATTGTAGGAAGTGCCGCTGTTATTCTATTATCATTAGTAATTTTCCCATCTTTCATAGGTACATTAAAGTCAACTCTCATTAAAACTTTTTTACCTTTTACATCTAAATCAGTTACGATTTTTTTAGCCATTTTTTCCCTCCTGATTTTCTCTTTAATATCATATTTTATTTTAAAAAAGCGGAAACCTAAGTTTCCGCTATTCTATTTATTTAATTATTTTATTAATGAAGCTAATTTTTTAACTGTTCTTACTAATTGAGCAGTATATGACATTTCATTATCATACCAAGTTAAGATTTTTACTAATTGTTTTCCATCTACAGTCATTACTTTAGTTGATAAAGCATCAAATAATGATCCATAGTGAATTCCAATTACGTCTGAAGAAACAATTGGATCTTCTGTATATCCTAAAGTTTCGTTTGCAGCAGCTTTCATTGCAGCATTTACTTCTTCAGCAGTAACTGATTTTTCTAATTCTACTACTAAATCAACACAAGAACCTGTAACAGTTGGAACTCTTACAGCTCCACCATCTAATTTACCATTTAATTCAGGTAAAACTTTTCCTACAGCTACCGCAGCTCCTGTAGAAGTTGGAACCATATTAGCAGCAGCAGCTCTTCCTCTTCTAGCTGTAATAGGTTTTGCATGAGGTCCATCTAATGTGTTTTGATCATTTGTATAAGCATGGATAGTAGTCATAAATCCTTTTACTAATCCAAAGTTATCATTTAATACTTTAGCAACTGGTGCTAAACAGTTAGTTGTACAAGAAGCTCCTGAAATTATATCTTCACTTCCATCTAAAATTTCATCATTTACGTTATATACGATAGTTTTTAAATCTCCTTTTGCTGGTGCAGAGATTACAACTTTTTTAGCTCCTGCATCAATATGAGCTTGAGATTTATCTTTTGATACATAAAATCCTGTACATTCTAATACAACATCTACTCCTAGGTCTCCCCAAGGTAAATTTCTTGCATCTCTTTCAGCATAAATTTTAATAGTTTTTCCATCTACAGTAATTGAATCTTCTCCAGCTGTTATTGAATCACTTTTATATCTTCCTTGTGCTGTATCATATTTTAATAAGTAAGCTAAATCTCCTGCACTTGTTAAATCATTAATAGCAACGATTTCAAATTCAGGTGAACCAAACATTAATCTAAATGCTAGTCTTCCGATTCTTCCGAATCCATTAATTGCAACTTTTACTGCCATTTAATCATACCTCCTATTTTTTATATGTAAATTTAAATCATACACAACTAATATAACTCAAAATAAAGCTAATGTCAAATTAATTATATAGATATTTTTTCATATCTTCTTTCATTTCTATCTCGATAATTTGCTTTTCTTTACTAATAGGGTTAATAAATTCTAATCTATACGCATGTAATAATTGTCTTATATTTCTTTCTTTATCAGAGTATAATTTATCTCCAATAAGTGGATGACCTATACTTGACATATGTACTCTTATTTGATGAGTTCTACCTGTAAAAAGCTCTACCTCTATTAAAGTAATATTTTTTTCTATGTTTTTTTCTAAAACTTTAACTTTTGTTTTCGCATATTGTCCGCCATTTTCAATAGGTAAAATCTCTCTTTTTAGATTATTTCCTATTCTTCCTATTGGTTTTTCTAAAATAAATTCATCTTTTTCAATTATTCCTTCTACTATTGCTAAATAGTACTTCTTCACTTCACATTTTTCTTGTAAAAAACTTTGTGCAAATCCTGTTTTAGTAATAATTATAAGTCCTGAGGTATCCATATCTAATCTATTATAAAATCTTGGAATCATAATTTTATTATATTTTTCTTTAAAATAATATACTATTCCATTGGCCAAAGTTTTATCTACTTTTTTTAAAGTAGGATGAACTACTATTCCTGGGTCTTTATCTATAATAAGTATTTCTTCATCTTCATATACAATATTTAATTTTATCTCTAGCGGTTTAATATTTGTACTTTTTTCTTTTTCTTTTACTAAAAGTACTTCATATGCTCTTAATTTTTTTTTAGGTTTAACTCTCTTTCCATTTAAAAAAATCTCCAAATTTCTGATACTTCTACCAGAATAATTTTGAATATTTCTTAAATATTCAGATATAGTATAACCTTTATACTCTTTTTCAATTCTATATTTTTTCATATAATGACCCTTTTGTTTTTACAAATTATATATATCACTATCTTATCAAAGTAAACAGTTTTTGTCAATTATTATTTCATATATTTAGAAAAATCAAACTTTATAATAACTATTTTTTTCACTTATAATCTATAAATAAAAAACCTTCCTAAATTTAGGAAGATTTTATTTGTGTTTCCAATTTTATAGCATCAAATTTACATTTTTCATAACATAAACCACATCCTATACATTTTTCTGCTATAACTTTATGTTTTTTCTTAACTTCTCCTTCTATTGCATCTACTGGACATACTCTAGCACATGCTGTACATCCTATGCACTTATCTTCTATTATTTTTGCTTTTTTTACTTCTTTTATATCACTTTTTATTGCATTTGTCGGACATTTCACTTCACATATTCCACAATTTATACATTTACTATCATCTATTACTGCTAAATTTCCTTTTACTTCTATTGCATCTACTGGACAATTTTTAGCACATATTCCACATCCTATACATGATATACTACATACTTTTCTTGAGTCTGCTCCTTTTTCATGTGAAGAACAAAGTACTGATACTCTTGATTTTTCTCTTACCATTTTTATTATATTTTTTGGACATTCTATTACACATTTCTCACAAGAAATACATAACTCTTCATCTACTACTGCTATTCCTTTTTCATTTACTTTTATAGCATTTGTTGGACATACCTTTTCACAATCTCCATATCCAAGACATCCATACATACAACTTTTATCTCCACCATAATAAAGAAGTGCATTAGCACATGTTTTTATATCTGCATCGAATTCATATCTTTTTGTAACTTTAGTATTATCACCTTGACACATTACTCTAGCTACCATTTTTTCTTTATCTTCTGCTACTTGCCCTGTAATCGTCGATATTTTTTCTACTACTTCTGCTCCACCTGGTGCACATAAATTTATATCTACACCTTGCATTGCTACTGCTTCAGCATATCCACTACACCCTGGATATCCACACGCACCACAATTTACTCCCGGTAATATGTCTAGTATTTCATTTATTTTAGGATCTTTTTTTACTTCAAATTTCTTAGCCGCATATGCTAGAAATACACCCATTAATATGGCTATAGTTCCTAATGCAACTACTGCAATTATAATATCCACCATTATCACTCCTTATTAGATTTTTATACCACTAAATCCCATAAATGCCATTGCAAGAATTCCTGCACTTATAAAGGCTATAGCAATTCCTTTAAAACTTTCTGGTACATCAGCGTATTCAAGTCTTTCTCTAGTTCCTGCAAGTAAAACTAATGCAAGTGTAAATCCTACTGCTGCTGCAAATCCATTTGCTGTTGTCTCTATAAAATTATATTCCTCTTGTATATTTATAAGTGCCACTCCCAATACCGCACAGTTTGTAGTAATTAGTGGTAAAAATACACCTAATGCTTTATATAAATTTGGACTTGTTTTTTCTATTGCCATTTCTACAAATTGTACAAGCGATGCTACTATAAGTATAAACGCTATTATTTCTAAATATTCTATATGAAATGGTTTTAAAATATAATAATATACTATCCATGTTACAGATGATGCTAATGTCATTACAAATGTAACCGCCATTCCCATTCCTATTGATGACTCTATTTTTTTTGATACTCCCATAAATGGACAAATACCTAAAAATCTAGAAAATATAAAGTTATTTATAAGAATCGAACCTATTATTATTGAAATCAATCTACCTAAATCCATCTATTTTGCCTCCTTTTTATTAAGGCTTCTATTTTTTTTTGCATTCATCGTAGCTATAATAAACCCTAATGTTAAAAATGCACCTGGTGGTAATATAAATATTAAAGCTGGATTATAAAAACTTCCTAAAAATTTAATTCCAAAAATACTTCCATTACCTAAAATTTCTCTTATTCCTCCTAATAAAACAAGAGTAAAAGTAAACCCTAAACCATTTCCTAAACCATCTAATATCGATAATATAATTCCATTTTTAGATGCAAAGCTTTCTGCTCTTCCAAGAATTATACAGTTTACAACTATTAATGGTAAAAATACTCCAAGTGCTGCATAAAGTGCTGGTATATAAGCTTCCATTACCATTCCAACTATTGTTACTAATGATGCTATTACCATTATAAATGCTGGTATTCTTACTTTATCAGGGATAAAATCTTTTATCATAGATACTATCATATTTGAAAAAACTAATACTGTTAATGTTGCAAGTCCCATTGTCAATCCATTTGTTGCAGAAGTAGTTACTCCTAGAGTAGGACATAACCCAAGTAATAGAACAAGTACTGGATTTTCTTTTACTATTCCTTTTGAAAACTCTTTAAAATATCTATTCTCCACTCTATTTCACCTCTTTCTCAAAAGCATCTAACGCTTTCATAAGACCAGTATATACTCCTCTAGGTGAGATAGTTGCTCCTGCAAATGAATCTACACCTACTTTAAATTCATAATTTTTATCTTTTCCTATCCATCTTTTTTGCCATTCTTTATTTAAAATTTTATCTCCAAGTCCAGGTGTTTCTAATGCTTTTAATATATTTATTCCTGTAATTTTACCATTCATATCTACACCAAATAATATTACAATATCTCCTCCATACCCTGGCCCTATTGTTTTTACTACATATCCAATTTTTTTATTATTTTTATATGCTGGTATAAATTCCATTCCTTCTATTTCTTTTTTTTCTTCTATTTTATAATCTTCTGCTAAAAGAACATTTTTTCTAGCTTCGATCTCTTCTCTTTTCGATCTTTCAGCTATTACAGGAGCTGTTTTCCCATTTATAAATGCTAATATTGAAGCTGAAATAGAAGCAATAATAAATAATACAAGTCCATAATGTAATGTTTTATTCATTTGACTTCACCTCACCAAATTTTTTAGGTTTTGTATATTTATTTATCAGTGAAGTTACCCCATTCATTATAAGAATAGAAAATGCTACTCCTTCTGGATATGAACCTTTTAATCTTATAAGCATAGTTATACAAGCAACTCCAAGTCCAAATATAATTTTTCCACTAGTTGTATATGGTGTAGTAACCATATCTGTAGCCATAAAAAAGGCACCTATAAATAATCCTCCTGAAAGTATATGATAAAATGGGTTTTGTCCAAAAATAAGTGCTAATATAAACACTGCAGAAATAATTGTAACTGGCATTTTCCAGTCTATATGTTTTTTATAGATTAAATATAATCCACCAATAAGCAAAGCTAATGCAGATGTTTCTCCCATGGAACCTGCCATTTTTCCTATAAACATATCTAAATATACATTATGTCCAAATACTTCCATTAAATCTTTTCCTTTTTTTAAGTAATCTAAAGTAGTAGCACCTGCGCTTCCATCTACATTTACATATCTTGTAAGAAGTGCTGGCCATGATGCCATTAAAAATACTCTTCCTAATAATGCTGGATTAAATACATTATGTCCAAGTCCTCCAAACACCATTTTTCCTATAACTATTGATACAACTGAACCAATAATTATATATGGATATGGAAGTGTTACTGGAGATATAAAAGCAAAAAGCATTCCTGTAATAATGGCACTACCATCAAATATCGTAATTTCTCTTTTCATTAATTTAAGTGATACATATTCTGCTAACATTGCTGATATTACAGCAACTAATGTCATATATAATGCTTTCATTCCAAAAAAATATATTGCAACTAAAAGTGTTGGTAAAAGTGCTATTACTACATCATACATTACACTTTCTATTGTTTCTTTTGTTCTAATATGTGGTGATTGACCTACTCTATATAATTTATCCATAATACACCTGCCTTCTCTTTTATCTTTTCATAGCTCTTAATTTAGCTTTTCCTATTTTTATCCCTTCTGTTAATGGTCTATTTGCTGGACATACAAATGAACAGCTTCCACACTCTATACAATCTAATAAATCGTATTTATCCATCTCCTTCCACTCTTGGAATCTTGCAAGTTTTGCATACATTAATGGAGATAAATTCATCGGACATGCATCTACACATTTTCCACATGTTATACAAGCTCTTGATTTATATGGATTCATCTCTTTTTTTGTAAGAGCTAAAATCCCAGATGTTCCTTTTATTACTGGAACTTCTTCTGAATGTTGAGCTAATCCCATCATTGGACCACCCATTACAAGTTTTTCTGTTTTTTCTCTATCTATTTCTACATAATCTAGTATTTCTTTAAATTGTGTTCCTATTCTTACTCTTAAATTTTTAGGTGTTTTTACTCCCAGCCCTGACACTGTAAGTACTTTTTCTATTACTGGTTTTCCTTCAATCACTGCTTCATATACAGATAATGCTGTAGCCGTATTTTGTACTACTACTCCTACCTCTGATGGTAATTTACCAGAAGGTACTTCTCTATCTAAAACAGCTTTTATTAATTGTTTTTCTCCTCCTTGAGGATATTTTGTTTTAAGTACTGCTATTTCCATTCCATATTTAGAAGCTTCTTCTTTCATTTTATGAATTGCTTCTTCTTTATTTTCTTCTATCCCTATTACTACTCTTTGCACTCCTAAAATATGTCTAAATATATCTATTCCTTTTACTACTTTTTCTGTTTGTTCAAGCATAAGCCTATTATCAGCATTTAAATATGGCTCACATTCTGCACCATTTATTAATAAGACATCTATTTTTTTATCTTTTGGTGGATTAAGTTTTATATGTGTCGGAAATGTTGCCCCACCTTGTCCTACTATTCCCATTTCTCTTACTATCTTTAATAATTCATCTTTTGTTAATTTTTCATATTCTTTATATTTGGGATATTCAAAAATTTCTTCTTCATAATCATTCTCAATAATTACCGTATTTACTCTACCACTTACTGGAAAAGGTCTAACTTCTATTTTTTTTACCACTCCACTTACTGATGAATGTACAGGTGATGATAAAAAACCACTACTATCTCCTATTTTTTGACCTTTTTTTACCCTATCTCCCACTTTTACAAGAGGCTCTAGTACTACTCCTATATGTTGAAGAAGAGGTATACATATTTCTTTTGGAATTTTAAAATCTTCAATCTTTAAATTTTCTGTTAAATCTTTGTTTTCAGGCGGATGTATACCACCTTTAAAACTAAATAATTTCATTTAATTCAACTCCTTTGTTAAATTATAATTAACATTCACTTTATATAATAACTGTTTTTAAAAATTTTGTAAAGTAAGTTATTTTTTTATTTTGTATGTTTTTATTATTTGTTTTTTCAAAATTTACTTTGATTAAAAATTCACTTTGTAAAGTATGGTTTAATATCGAAAAAAAACTTCTTAAACCAATTCCTTTTTATTTTTAAAGGTTTTTTTAGGCTTAAAAAGTTTTTTTACTCTTAAAATCAATAATATTTGTTATTTTTTTCTATTATACTTTTGCATTACTCTATCTAAAGATTTTGAAATTAAAATATCTTTTGTGGCATTTTTCGCATTTTCAATTAAAGTATCTACCTCTTCTATTTCTGCTTTAGCAAAATTGTCTAATACAAAATTTATAACTTCTCCTTTTTCTTTAGGTTTTCCTATTCCACATTTTACTCTAATAAATTTATCTCCTATATGACTTATTATAGATTTTATTCCATTATGGCCTCCTGCACTTCCTTTTGCTTTAATTCTTAGCTCACCCAATTTTAAATCCATATCATCATATATTACAATAATATCATTTTCTATATCTAGTTTATAAAAATTCACAACTTCAATTAATGAATTTCCACTAAGATTCATATACGTTTGTGGCTTAAGTAATAAAACTTTTTCTGACCTAAAAGTCGTATCTGCAATAAGACCTTGGAATTTTTCTCTAAAATTCTCCACACCTAAATCTTTTGCTAAATTATCAATAACATTAAATCCTATATTATGTCTAGTTTTTTCATATTTTTTACCTGGATTACCAAGTCCTACTATTAATTTCATGATATAACCTCCAAATATTATTTTAAGAAATTATATCATTTATTTTGAAATTTTAAAACTCTAATACAAGTTTACCTCTATTTTTTTTAATTATCAAATTTTTTTAATTAAAATTTATTACTTTTTTTTAACATTACAACCGCATAAGATTTAACCCCATTTCCATTTCCTGTAAATCCTAATTTTTCTTCTGTAGTTGCTTTTATATTTATATTCTCTATTTCTATATCAACTACTTTTGATATATTTTCTCTCATTTCAAATAAATAACCTTTTAATTTAGGCTTTTGCATGACTATAATAGAGTCAATGTTGACTATCTCATATCCTTTAGATACTATTAATTTATTCACATGTTTTAATAATTCTATACTTGATATTCCCTTATATTTTTCATCAGTATCAGGGAAATGCTGTCCTATATCACCTAGTGCAAGTGCTCCTAATAACGCATCCATAACAGCATGAATAAGAACATCTGCATCAGAATGCCCTAGTAATCCATATTCATAAGGTATTTCTACTCCACCTAATATTAGTTTTCTATTTTCTACTAGTTTATGAACATCATATCCATTACCTATTCTATACATATTTTTATCCTTTCTTTAATATTTTTTTTCTTCTATTTTTAAATTATGTTTATCATATATTTCTTCATAAAATTCAATTATTTCTTCTTTTGTTACAACTGATGTTCCTACTCTACCAACTACTACTCCTGCTCCTGTATTTGCTATTTTAGCTGATTCTTCATAGCTTGCTCCACACGAAAGCGCCAATGTATATAATGAGATTACTGTATCTCCTGCTCCTGTTACATCATATACTTCTTTTGCAAACGTTGGTATATTTTCTACACTATTTTTCATAAATATACTCATACCTTTTTCACTTCTAGTCATAAGTAAATGATCTAGCTCTAATTTTTCTCTTATTTCTTTTCCTATTTGTATTATTTCATTTTCATTTTCAGTTATATTTTTTCCTATACATTCACATGCTTCTTTTAAATTTGGAGTCATAGAAGTTGCACCTATATAGTTCAAAACATTTTTAGGTTTAGGATCTATAATTATTATTTTATTATTTTCTTTAGCTATTTTAATTATATTTTTAGCTAAATTTTCTGTAAGAACGCCTTTATCATAATCAGATAAAATAATAGCATCTATTTTTTCTATATTTTTATTTAAATTATTTATAATTTTATTTTCTATTTCATTAGAAATAGGATATTTTTTCTCTCTATCTATTCTTAAAAGTTGTTGATTCCCTGCTAAAATTCTTTGTTTTATTATTGTAGGTCTTTCTCTATCAATTATTATACCTTCTGTATTTACATTTTTTTCTTTGAATTTATAAAGTAACTTATTTGCATTTAAATCATTTCCTACTATTCCATATGCTAATACATTTACACCTAATACAGATAAATTATTTACTACATTAGCTGCTCCTCCAAGTACATATTTTTCATTATTTACATTTACTACTGGTACTGGAGCTTCTGGAGATATTCTATCTACATTTCCTATTATATATTCATCTATCATCATATCTCCTATTACAGCAATACTTTTAGTTAAAAAATTTTCTAATATTTCAAATAATCTTTCTTTTTTTAACATTTTTCCTCCTAAAATTTTTTGATTTTTTATAAAATTATATCATTTCAAATAAAAAAAAGCTAATGAAAAACTCATTAGCTTTAATAAATTTAATTATTTACTTACTGTATTAGTATAAGGTAATAACGCTATATTTCTTGCTCTTTTAATAGCTCTAGCTATTTTTCTTTGTAATTTAGCATCTGCTCCTGTTACTCTAGCTGGATTAATTTTACCTTTATCAGACATAAATTTTTTTAATAAATCTACATTTTTATAATCAATATCTTTTGCAGTTACTTTTAATCTTGATCTTCTTCTTCTTCTTCTTTTGATATCCATTATCTTCACCTCCAAAAATTAAAATGGAAATTCGTCATCATCTTCTTCTTCATGCGAATTTTGTACTGGTTCTGGGGATTTAGACGTATTTGTTATGTTTCCTGTTGTAGATAAGCTTGCTTTAGATTCTAAAAACTCAATCCTATCAACGATAACATCTGTTCTATATCTTTTTTCACCATTTGTTTCATATGAACTAGTTTGTAATCTACCTTGAACTCCTGTCATACTACCTTTTCTTAAGTATTCACCAATAAGTTCTGCAGTTTTTCCAAATGCTGTACATCCTATAAAATCCGCTTCATCTTTAGCTACCCTGTTAACTGCTAAAGTGAATCTACAATAAGCTGTACCACTTTGTCCATATTTCAGCTCTGGATCTCTAGCTAATCTACCTGTTAATACAACTAAATTCATTGACATAAAACCCCTCCCCAAAAATATCTATAATTAGTCTTTTTTTACTACGATATATCTCATTAAGTTTTCAGTTATGTTTAATTTAGTTTCTACTTCTTTTAATTCTGTTCCTTCAATTTTAAAAGTAGTTAATACATAAAACCCAGTTTCTTTTTTGTCGATAGGGTAAGCTAATTTTCTTTCTCCCCATTTTTCAACTTTTACATCTTCAGCTTTTGCAGCAGCTAAGATAGCATTTACTTTCTCTATAACTTCTGCTTTTTGCTCTTCTGTAGTTACTGGATTAATAATGTACATTATTTCGTAATTTCTTATCATTAATCTTCCTCCTCCCTCTGGATATTGTCTAGTTTTTTACTAAACAGGGCTATTTATAATAACATATTTTTATTTAAAAATCAACTTTTTTTATAAATTTCTTTTTCTAATTATAGCTGGAATTTCTAAATAATCATCATCTTCTTCAGTTTTTTTATCTTTATTAACTTTAATATTTGTTTCAAATGTTTTTTCTTTTCTAATTTCTTTATCAGCTAAATCTATAAAATCTGTTGCCATTATAGTCACTTTTATTATATCTTCTAAACTTTCATCTATAACACTACCAAACATCATCTCTTCTGTATGCTCTGTTCCCGCCGCTGCTTTAATTGCTTCTGAAATTTGATTTGCTTCTGTTAAAGTAAAATCTTCTCCACCTGTTATATTTAATAAGATTCTTTGCGCTCCTTCTATAGATTTTTCTAACAATGGATTAGATAACGCCATTTGTGTAGCAATATTTGCTCTATCTTCTCCACTTGCTTCTCCAAATCCTAACATAGCTACTCCTGATCCTTTTATTATTGTACGTATATCTGCAAAATCTAGATTAATATAACCATGTTTTGTTATAAGCTCCGAAACACCTTTTACCCCTATTTTTAATATATTATTTGCTTCTTGGAATGCATTTTTAAGAGTTATTTTTTTGTTTGGTAAATCAAATAATTTATCATTTGGAATAATAACAAGCGTATCTACAAACTCTCTAAACCTCTCTAATCCTTCTTCAGCATTTTTCATTCTTTTTTTACCTTCAAAATTAAATGGTTTAGTAACTATACCTATAGTTAAAACACCCAATTCTTTAGCTATTTCAGCTATTGATGGAGCTGCTCCTGTCCCTGTTCCTCCACCCATTCCTGCTGTAATAAAAAGCATATCTGTATTTTCTAATATTTTTTTTACTTCTTCTTTACTTTCTTCTACTGATTTTCTTCCTATTTCTGGATCAGCTCCCGCACCTAATCCTTTTGTTAAAGTTTTTCCTAATTGGAGTTTGATTTGAGCAGCAGAATTTTCTAAATCTTGTACATCTGTATTTGCTGCTATAAATTCTATCCCAGATACACCACTAGCTATCATATCATTTATAGCATTTCCACCAGCTCCTCCAACACCAATTACTTTTATTTTTACATGTTCTTCCATCCCCATGCTTGTTTACCCTCCTTAATTTCCGCTAAAATAAGCTAGAAAAAAATTTTTTAACCTTCTCTTTAATATTATTATCTTTTTCAATTTTATTTTTATTTTGTTCTTTTTTTTCTATTTTTTTCTCTTGTTTTTTTTCTTTATGTAATTTTGAGTAATAATATTTTTTTTCAGTAGCATAAAGTAATAATCCTATTCCTGTAGCATTTTCTGGTTTATTCATATTTTCTAATAATCCGTCTATTTCTATAGGTACCCCTATTTTAATATTATAATTCAAAAGTTGTTTTGCTCTTTTTTCAAGACCAGCTATCTTAGACGAACCACCTGTAAATACAATTCCATTTGTTATATAATCACCAAACCCTGATAATTCTATTCCCTCTTCTATATATTCTATTATATCATCTATTCTAGCTTCTATTATCTCTTTGAGTACATCTAATTTTACTTCTATTTTATCATTTGAATTTTTACTATCTACTTGCAAAGTTTTCTCTGTTTTTGGATCAAAATATAAATCACTAAATGTCTTTTTCAATTCTTCTGCTGTTTCTAAATCTATTTTTAATACCTGTGCTATATCACTTGTAAAATGTTGTCCACCAATTGGTATTACACTTGCATAAATTAATTTATCTCTTTTATATATTCCAAGATCTGTTGTTCCCCCACCTATATCCACTATTACTGTTCCAAATTCTTTTTCAGACTGTGTAAGCACTGATTTTGCTGAAGCATAAGGTTCTAATATAATATCATCTATTTCTATGTTAATATTTTTCAAAGCATTTTTTAATGAAATTATCTCTTTTTCAGAACCAGTAATAAGATGTACATCTGCTTTTAAAAAACTTCCTTGCATGCCTATTGCATTTTTAAGTACGCTAGAATTATCCACTTTATAATTATAAACTATCTCATGAAGTACTTGTCTTCCATCTTCTACTAATCTATTTATAGCTTTTCTTACAAGTTTTTTATAATCTTTTTCCTCTATAACTCTTGGTGCATTATCTAATTCAAGTTCAACATTTGTTACACTAGATTTTATATGTTTTCCAGAAAGTCCTACAAAAGTTTTTGTTATTTTAATTCCGGCCATAAATTCTGCTTTTTTTACAGCTCTTTCTATATCTTCACTAAGTGTTGTTATATCAACTATTAACCCTCTTTTTAATCCCCTAGACGCAGCAACTCCGTATCCTTTTACTTGAAATGTATGTGTTTCATTATCTACTTTTGCAATTATTACATATATTTTGGTTGTTCCTATATCTATAGCAACGGCAATATTATTATCCATTAACTGCCTCCCCCTTAATAATCCTATTTAACAATAAAATCCTTAAATCTTATATCTAAATACTCATCTATCTCTTTTTTATTTTTTAAATGATTATATAGCTTAAAAGCTAAACTATATTTTTTCTTTTCTACATCAATATCTGTCTTTATTTTTATTCCATCTCTTAAATAAATGATATAGTAATTCTCTTTTTTATAAAGTTCTGATATTAATTCTAAATATTTTCCCTCTAATTTATTTAATATACTAATATACTCTTTCAAGTCTTCCAAGTTAGTTAATTTTATTATAGCCAAATCTTCATTAGATATTTCTTTATATATAGAAAAAATTATTCCATTTTTATCACTAACTAATATTCTTCCTTTATATTCAACATAAATAAAAGGTTTTTTTTCCTCTATTTCAAAAATTAATTTATCTGGTATTTTTCTTTTAATATCTAATTTTTCTATTCTTACATCTTTTAATATTAATTCTTTAAGTTTTTCTATATCTATTTTCCATATATTTTTTGATTTTAAAATATCTAATTTCTCTATAATATCATTTTTTAATAATTCATTTTTACCCATAATTTGAATATCTTTAATTAAAAAATAATCTGAATTATAAAAAAAATATATATTATAAAAAATAATAAATAAAATAAAAATAGGTATAAATTTTTTAAAAAATACCATACTTACCCCTTTTAATACTTATCACTAATATATCATTTTTTTTAGTTTTTTTCAACACTAAAAGTGTCAGTTTTATTTTATAATTATAATTTCTTCTTCTAATTCTATTCCTGTTTTAGATTTCACATTATTTTTTACATACTCTATAAGCTTTATAACATCACTATATTTTGCATTTTCTTCATTAACAATAAAATTAGGATGTTTTTTAGAAATTCTAGCACCACCTATTTTATGTCCTTGTATTCCTGCTTCTATTATTAATTTCGCAGAATAATAACCTTCTGGGTTTTTAAAAGTACTTCCTAAATTAGGTAAATCTAAAGGATGATTATTTTCCCTTTTGTTTATTAATTCTTTTACTTTTTCTTTATTAAATCCTTTTTCTAATTTAAAAATAACACTTATTATTATCCATTTTTTTTCTTTTATCTCTGTTGCTCTATAACTATATTTTATATTTTCTTTTTTTATTTTTCTCAAGTTATTATTATTATCTATTATTTCTATCTCTTCTATATAATCAAAAATCTCAGTTCCATAAGCTCCACCATTCATATATACAAGCCCACCTACACTACCTGGAATACCCGCGAGATTTTCTAATCCTGATAAATTATTTTTTTCCATAAATTCTATAAATTTACTAAAGTCTAACCCTGCTTCTACATATACTCTATTATTTTCTAATAATTTAATCGCATTTAATCTTTTTAAAGTTATAAAAGTTTTATCTATTTTTCCATCTTTTATTAATGTATTTGTACCATTACCTATTATAAAAAAATCTTTTGCTTCTTCTAAAACTTCTAATAATTCTTCTTTTTTTTCAATAAAAATAAGCTCTTTTGCTTCTCCACCTATTTTCATATTTGAATGATTTTTCATTTTCGCGTTTTTTATAACTTCCATTCTACACTCCGTAATTATTTGATATTTTTTCACTTAAATTATGTGCTATTTGAGAAATATCTCCAGCTCCCATAAAAAGATATGTTGTTTTGATTTTGTTTTCTTTAATCTTATTTAAAATATCTTCCTCACCCTTTATTATATTTATTTTAGAGTGATTAATTTTTTCTACTAAAATTTTTTCATCTACTCCATAAATATTTTTTTCTCCTGCTGAATAAATCGGTAAAATTATTACTTCATCAGCTAAATCAAAAACACCAATAAATTTATCTAATAAAAATTTTAATCTACTATATCTATGTGGTTGAAAAACTGCTATTATTTTATCTGTTTTTCTTTCTTTAGCAGCTCTCAATGTTGCTTTTATTTCTGTTGGATGATGTGCATAATCATCTACTATAGTTATTCCATTACTATAAAGTACATCAAATCGTCGTTTTGCATTATTAAATGTTGCTAATTTTTGTTTTATTTCTTCTATTTCTACTCCAAATTTTATTGCTAAATATATAGTCCCTATAGCATTTGAAACATTATGTATTCCTGGAATTTTTATTTTGAAATTATCTATATATTTATTTTCTATAAACAAATCAAATGTTGTAAAATTATCTATTTGATTTATATTTTCAGCATAAATATTAGCTTCTTTATCTATTATACTGTATGTTTTTATTTTGTCAGAATATTTACTTAAATTTTTAGCATTTTTACAATCAATGCAAAGAATAACTTCTTCTTCTGTTTGATTTATAAAATTTTTAAATGAGTTTTCTATATTTTCAAATGACCCGTGATTTTCTAAATGATCTTCTTCTATATTTGTTATTATTGAATATTTAGGTTTTAAATATAAAAAAGAGTTATCACTTTCATCCGCTTCAGCTATAAAAATATCAGAATTTCCAACTTTTGCATTTGAATTAATCTCTGGTAAAATACCTCCTACCATTATAGTTGGTGATTTTGACATTGAAATCGATGACATTAATGAAGTAGTTGTTGTCTTTCCGTGTGTACCCGCTATCGCTACACCTATTTTTTCATTAAAAAGTTTTGCTAAAAACTCTCCTCTTTTTATCATTTTTATATTCTTTGCTTTTGCAGCTATATATTCTGGATTATCTTCTTTTATTGCACTCGAATATATTACCATATCTACTTTTTTTATATTTTCTTTTTTTTGACCTATATATACTTTTATTCCTAAACTTTCTAATTCTTTAGTTATATTTTTTTTAGCTATATCTGATCCTTCTACTTCTAATCCCATACTATTAGCTATTTTAGCTAATCCGCTCATACCTATACCATTTATACCAATAAAAAAAACTTTTTTTATACCTTTCATATACTTAATTCCTCCAAATATCTATTTCATTAACAATTTTTAATGTAGAATTTCCTTTTTTTATTAAAACTAAATTATTTTTCATTTTTTTTAATAATTTTTCATTTTTTATTAAATTTATTGCTTCTTTTATTGCTTCGTCACTATTATCTTCATCATATACTTTTGCAGCACCTATTTTTTTTAACAATTCAGCATTTTGTTTTTGCCCTACATCACTACTTTTGTAAGGTATCATAATACTAGGTTTTTGGAGTTCTATAACCTCAGATACTGTTAACGCTCCAGCTCTACAAATTAAAAGGTCTGAAGCCGCCATAATTTTAGCTATATTATCAAAATATGGTTTTATTACATCATTTGGTTTTCTTTTTCTTATTTTATTATTTATTTCATCAAAATGATTTTTTCCTGTTGCCCAATACACTCTTATGTCTAAATTTTTAAATAACTCATCCCAATTATTTAATATAGCTTCATTTATTTTTTTTGCTCCCAAACTACCACCAATAACAAGAAGTATTTTTTCATTATTTCCTATTTTTAATTTTTCTCGCTCTTCTTCTCTATCTATATATCTAAATTCTTTTCTCAGTGGATTTCCCGTTACCATTACTTTATGCTGATATTTTCTCGGAATATCTTCATATGTTTTATCAAAAGCTACAAAAATCTTTTGAGATACTCTATAGAATACTCTATTTGCAAGTCCTAAATTAATATTTTGTTCTTGAAGGTATATTTTTTTCCCAAGTAAAAAGGCTGCTATTAAAACTGGTATTGATATATAATTTCCAAAACCAATAATACAATCTATATTTTCTTTGTATAAAATTGTTATACTTTTTATTATTGATTTAAATAATCTATATATTGATTTTATATTCGTTATTTTAATAGGTTTTATATCTAGCCCTATAAAATCAAATCCATTTTCAGGTACTAATTCATTTTCCATTCTATATTTACTACCTATAAATAACGTTTCTACTTCTCTATTTTTAAGTTCTTTTGCAATAGCTAAAGCTGGATATATATGTCCACCTGTTCCTCCAGTTGTTAAAACAACTTTTTTCATATTTAACCCCATTTCTAATTAAACTTTTGTAAAATTAATTCTTTAAAAATTTTTCCTCTTTCTTCAAAATTTTTAAATTGATCAAAACTAGAATGTGCCGGCGAAAAAAGTACTATTTCTGATTCTAATTTAAGATTATCTACTACTTTCTCAATAGTTTTTAAGTTTTTAATATTTTCTTTTTTATATTCTAGCTCTAATAATATCTCCTCTAAAATATCTGCTGTCTCACCTATAAGATATACCTTTTTTACTTTATTTTTTATTATTTTACACAGTGGATATAGATCTACTTTTTTATCTTTTCCTCCTGTTATTAAAATTAAGTCTTTTTCAAAAGCTTCTATTGCTTTTATTGTAGAATCTATATTTGTTCCTTTAGAATCATTAATAAACAAAGTATCTTCTTTTTTAAAAAATTCTTCCATTCTATGTTCTAGAGTATTTGTTGTTTCTAAAAAAACTTTTAATTTTTTTCTATCAAGACCTAAAATTTCAGATACAGATATTATAAATAAAATATTTTGTATATTATGTATACCTTTTAAAGAAAGATTATTTTTGTTTATATACATTTCTTTATTTATAAATATATAATTATTTTTATAATAGATATCAGCTTCATTTTCTAAAGAAATTTTTTTTAAGTTTATATTTTTATTAAATCTAGTCATTATTTCATTATCATCAATATTTAAAATAAAATAATCAGTATTATTACAATTTTTATAAATATTAAATTTTGCATTGTAATATTCATCTAAACTACTATATCTATTCATGTGATCAGGTGTTAAATTTATTATCATCGATATATATGGTTTAAATGTTTTAATATTTTCAAGCTGGTATGAGCTAAGTTCTAACACAATATAATCTAAATCTTTACCCTCTAAAACTATTTCGGAAAAAGAAATACCTATATTTCCGGCATATTTTACTTTATAACTATTATACTCTAATAACTCTTTTATTTTGCTTGTTACAGTAGTTTTTCCATTCGTTCCTGTAATTGCTATAATTTTCGTATTTTTGTTCATATACATATAAGCTAATTCTATTTCATCTATTAAATTAATATTTTTATCTATTGCTAATTTTACAAAATCATTATAAGGAATTCCTGGACTTTTTATAAAAATATCTATTTCATCTAAATATTTTATAGCTTTTTGTGATGATATTCCATTTTTATCATCTACTAAAATTACTTCATAACCTTGTTTTTCTAAAAGTTTTTTTGCTCCTAAACCACTTTTTCCTGCTCCATAAACAATAGCTTTCAAAATAATCACCTATCTTAATTTTAAAATTAAAAGTCCTAATATAGAAAACATAATTGATATTATCCAAAATCTTGCAGTTACTTTTGTTTCTGGTACACCTAAAATTTCAAAATGATGATGTATAGGCGCCATTTTAAATACTCTTTTTCCTCTTTTTTTAAAAGACCACACTTGAATTATTACTGATAATGCTTCTATAACAAAAATTACTCCTATTATACCTAATAAAATCTCTTGTTTTAATAATATTGATATAATACCTAATAATCCTCCGAGTGCTAATGAACCTGTATCTCCCATAAAAATCTGCGCAGGATAAAAATTGTACCATAAAAAACCTAATCCAGAACCTATTATACTCGCTAAAAATACTACTATTTCGCCTGTTCCTTCTATATAATAAAGATTTAAATATTTACTCCAAATAATATTTCCTGTAAAATATGCTACTATTGCAAGAGTCAATGATACTATCATAACTGGTACAATAACTAATCCATCAAGTCCATCTGTTATATTTACAGCATTTGAGCTTCCTACAATAATAAATATAATAAATAATAACATTAAAAAACTACCAATGTAAATATAAGAATTTTTTAAAAATGGATTTACAATCGAAAAAGAAATTTCTCCTAAATTTAGATTTTTTATAAAAATCCATACTATTATAGAGAGTATTATTTGTGCAAGTATTTTCTTTTTTCCTGCCAATCCTTTTTTATCCACCGTAAATTTTTTAAAATCATCATAAAATCCTAATCCACCTAAAAATAATGTAGAAATAGAAAGAAGTACAATATACTGATTAGTCCAATTACCTGTTATTAAAACTGTGAGAAGTATTGAAAAAAGAATAAGTACCCCGCCCATCGTAGGTGTACCTTGTTTATTATAATGAGTTTTAGGTCCCTCTTTTCTTATATCATCTCCTATTTTTTTTCTTCTTAGATAATTAATAAATGGTTTCCCTATAAAAAGAACTATAAAAAATGATAAAAAAAACGCTATTATGGATCTCACTGTAATATACTTAAATACCCTTAAAAATGAAAGCTCATTAAATAATTTTAAATAAATATAATATAACATGCCAATCTCCTTTAGTTTATAAAATTTCTTCTAATTTCATTCCACGAGATCCCTTTAGTAGAACTGCTAATTTTTCCTCTTTATTCCCTAATAAATTTTGTATATCTTTTTTATTTGTAAAATACCTTACATTTAATCTATTTTTTATTTTTTTATATAGGTATTGCATCTCTTTTCCATATAGATATATCTCTTTTATATCTATTCTTTCTAAGATATAAGACAAATCCTCATGATATTTTTTACTATTTATTCCAAGCTCTAACATATCTCCTAAAACAACTATCTTGTATCTATCATTATATAAATTATTAAAAGTTTCAAGAGAAGCTTTCATAGATATAGGGCTTGCATTATAAGCATCATTTATATATATATTTCCTTTTATCTTTAAAACTTCAAATCTCATTGATGTTAAAGTTAAATTCTTTATAATATCTTTTATTTTTTCTATTCTCATTTCATAAAATATCGCTATTTGTATTGCAATCACTATATTGTATACATTATGTACCCCATATAGATTTGTTATAAATTTATGTTCTTTATCATTAATTTTTAATTTGAAATATGTATACTCATTTTTTATTTCTATTTCTAATATAGATATATTTCCATTTCTTCCTATTTTTATTATTTTTTTATCATTTAATTTTGATAAATAAAAATCATCACCATTTACAACCATCTTTTTACTATAAGGTATTATTTCACTTTTAGCTTTAAATACATTTTCTTTTGTTTTTAAATATTCTAAATGGGATTCTCCTATATTTGTAATAACTCCTATATCTGGCTTTGATATACTAGCTAATAAATCAATTTCACCTAAATTACTCATTCCAAATTCGAGAATTAAAAATTCATCATCATCCTCTACATTTAATAAAGTATAAGGCATTCCTATATGATTATTTTTATTTCCAATAGTTTTTTTTGTTTTAAATTTTTCATTAAATATTTGAAAAATAATATCTTTTGTTGTTGTTTTTCCATTACTTCCAGTTACTGCTATTATTTTTATATTTAGTTTTTCTCTATACTCTTTTGCTAAATTTTGTAAAAATTCTATACTATCTTTAACTTTATAACATTTTTCATTAACTATATTTTCTCCATTTTTATCGTAAATAACATATGCACCTTTATTAAGTGCTTCTTTAATATAATTGTTTCCACCTCTTATAGCAAAAAATAGATCATTCTCCATTACTTCTCTACTATCTATGCAAATTTTATTTATTTTTTCTATTTTTTTAAAATATTTTTTTAAAATTTTTTTTAAAATTTCTCTTTTCATTTTTCACAACCTTAAAGTTACATTTTCTAATTATTATATCATTTTTTTTTATAATCATCAATAAAGTAATTTTTTTTATTTGTTTTTTAAGGATTATTTCAGTTTATCAATATATACTTATTTTAGGGTTTGACTTTATAATAAATTTATGATAATTTATAACATGGTAACGTATACATCTAGGAGGGTATATAATGAAAAAATCTAATTTATTTTTAATAGCTCTACTTATTATATCAAATATTTCATTTGCATTTGACGATATTGATTATAATTCTTTTGAAGGTAAAGCTATAAAATCTTTAACTGAAAAAAATATTTTAACTCCTCTATTTGATAACAAATCAAATTTTGAAGGCAATAAAAATTTTTCTAGATATGAAATAGCTACTATCTTATATAATAGTATTATTTACAATGAAAATTATATAAAAAAGAATGCTAACATACAGGATATAACTATTTTAAAAGCTTTGGTTAGTGAATATGCAAATGAACTTGGTAAACTTGGAGCTACAGATTATGAACTTAATCAAAAAATTGATACTTTAAAAATTGAACTTAATCAAAAAATTGATAATAATTACAATGAATTAAAATCTATGATTGACAGAGTAAGATTTAATGCAGAATTAGAAATAAATAAAAATTTTACTTCTAACAATTCTACTCTAGATATTGATGGAAGAGCTAGTATTTTAACAAAATTTAATAATTATTTAAATTCTACTTTTACTTTTGATCCAAATTATGGGTTAGCTAATTATGATATTCATTTATCTGATGATACTTTAAAAATTGTTATGTTTAAAAATATTTATGAAGAAAGCGACAATGAATATTATTCAAATAAAAAACTTCCTTCATTTAACTCTAATTTTAATATATTAAATGGCGATAAAATAGAAAATAATGATGGATATATTATAGAAAGTACTTTATTAAACAAAAAATATACCACTTTGTTTTCAACTACTTCATATGGGGAACTATTTGGAGTTGAGTGGGGAGGTGTATTTGGATATTTTAATAATAAAGAAGGTACTAAATCTAATTATAATTTAATGTATACTCGATTGGATAATCCTATAAATACTACTAAAAAATCATTTTTATCTTTTAATTCAGATTTTAATTTTACTATAAATAATAATACTTATACATATTTTAATGTAGAATATTCTACTGTGTCAAACAAAGATTATAATAGTAATTCTACTAATAACGAATATATTTTACCTATGGATGATAACTCTGCTATTTATTTATATTCTAACACTACAAAATATTTAAAAGATAGCAAAATAGATATTCTTTTTGCCGGAATAAGCACTGGGAAAAATTATGATATTACTGGACTTGGAGATACTGATTATCAGGTATTTAAACAAACTGATTTAATCAAATCTGATATAAACCATTATGGTGGAATAAAAGGTATCTCATATACTTCACCATACTTAAAAACTAGTTTGTATCATTCTACATATGTATCTAATGAAATTAATTCTTCAAAAGAAAAAGAATTATCTTTTAAAAATATTTTAAAAGTAAATAATAATTATAATCTTACTTTTGATATTATTAATAATAATAAAGATAATGATACAACTGATTCTACTTTAACTTTAGTAAATAAAACTATTTATAGACCTGGAATTACAGCTAAAAATGTTTCTGGTAATAATACATTTGATAAATTTACTTTTGGATATATTAGAAATAATGATACAAATATAAATTCTTGGGAGTTATATGGAGAGCATAGTAAATTATATACTAATAATAAAAGTATGAAATTTGCTTCTAAGTATTATGATGATGGCGATGAATTATATAAACAAATTAATTTAGGATGGAATTTTGAAAATAATAATGTTTTATCTAAACCTAAAACACCTGAATCTATTCCATATAATTCTGATATCTTAATTGGTGGAAGATATATGAATAAAAAATATAGTAATTCTAGTTCAGATGAAGATAATTTTATTTTATTTTATAAACAAGATTTGAGTAAAAATAATATAACTTATTCATTTGGTGGAAAATATCAACTTGATAGAATTGAATCAAATGGAAAAATGGTGGATAGTGATAATAACTATAAAAATAATACAAAATTTTCTATATCTATGAAATATAAATTTGATAATTCTAATTATTTAAAACTATCTTATGGACCTAATGATACATATGAAGATTTTGATAATTTTATGTATAATTACACAACTATCTATGATAATGAACAAGATCAAGCTAAAATATCATTTATAACTAAATTTTAATATAAAAAATAGACCTAAAATAAATATTAGGTCTATTTTTTATTTAAACCACTCTTCTAATACATTTATTATTTTTAACAATTCTTCTTCTTTTATTATATATGGAGGCATAATATAAGCATAATTTAGAAATGGTCTTATCCAAACTCCTTTTTCATATGCAAATTCTTGTAATCCTCTTAAAAAAATACTATTTCCAACTTCAATTACACCTGTTGCTCCAAATACTCTTATATCTTTTATTTTATTAGATTTAATATTTATCAATTTTTTTCTCATTATTTCTTCTATATTTTTTATTTTACTTAAATAATCATTTTTTTCATAAAGTTCTATACTCTTTAAAATTGCACTACAAGCTAAAGGATTTCCCATAAAAGTAGGTCCATGCATAAAAGCTTTTTCACTATCATCACTATAAAATTCTTTAAAAACTTTTGTAGTTGCTACTGTCGCTGCATGTCCTATGTATCCACCTGTGAGTGCTTTTCCAAGTACCAATATATCTGGAGTAAAATCACAATAATCCATTGCAAACATTTTACCTGTTCTTCCAAATCCAGTTGCTACTTCATCAAATATAAATAAAATATCATATTTCTCACACAATTTTTTAGCTTCATTTAAATATTTATAACTATAAAAATTAAATCCTCCTGCTGCTTGAATTAATGGTTCTACTATAAAAGCTGCTATCTTATCAGATTTTTCTTTTAATAATTTCTCTAAATCATTTATACACCTCTTTATTTCATCATCATTTGCTTCTAATCCCTTTGGTGCATCAATATGATAACAATCTCTAAAAAACTCTTTAAATGCAAAATGATAGTCTGGATCATCTCCTATTTCCATTGTTTTAAATGTATCACCATGATATGAATGAGTTAATGATATAATTTTATTTTTACTTACATCTCCTTTATTTTTATAATATTGAATAGCCATTTTTAAAGCTACTTCTACTCCAACAGAACCACTATCGGAAAAAAACACATGATTTAATCCCTCTTTTGTTATCTCAACTATTTTTTTTGATGCATTTTGTGCTATTTCATGAGTAAGTCCACCTAACATTACATGAGAAAATTTATCTATTTGATTTTTTATTGCTTCATTTATCTCTTTATTATTATATCCATGAGCTGCACACCACCATGAAGATACTGCATCTATAAGTTTTTTTTCCTCTTTTTTTTCACTATGATATATATCAATATATACTCCTTGTGCTCCTTTCACTAAAAAATTTTCTTTTCTAGTTTTCATTTGAGCATATGGATACCATAAATTTTTATCTTCTATCTTTTCCATTTTTCCTCCATTTTATTCTTGGTAAATAAAATTATAAATTTTTTCTATTATTTTATATCATGTTTACTATAAAATAACAATAAAAAAAGCTGCTGTTTAGCAGCTTTAAAATTCTCCAAAATTTATTTTTTTATACTAAAAATTTTTATTTAAGATTTTTTTCTCTTTAAAACAGCCATTACATCTTCTGGCGTTTTGCTTGCTATTAACTCTCTATTTATATCTTCATCTTTTATCTGTTTTAATATTTTAGCAACTATTTCAAGATATATTTTTTGTTCAAATTCTGGTTTAGCTATCATTACTACTGTATTAACATAATTTCTATCATCCCATTTTATATCTTTTTCCAATATTGCAAATAAAATGAAAAAATCTTCATTTAAAGATACTTCAAAATGTGGTATAGCTATTTTGTGCCCTAAAGCGGTTGAATAAATTTCTTCTCTTTGCTGAAGAGCTTTCATTATATCTTTTTTTTTCATTTTTTTCTTCATATTACTCATTTTTTTAGCAAATTCTTTTAATACTTCTTCTTTTGTTTCAGCTTTTAAAAAAAATATATTTTCTAAAGGTATTATTTTTTCTAGTTGGTTATTATCTAAAGCTTTTTTTAAATACATAACTTTTTTTGTTGTTCCCATTACAGTTGTAGATTTTATTTCCTTTCCTACTTCCAAATCAATTGATTCAGATTTTTTCATAGAAAGTATTTGAGTTGGATATACACTTCTATGACCCGTTAATAAAAATGTTATTATACAAGATAAAACTGCAAAAGGTGTTACTCCTCCTCCAAATAGCTCTACCGCCATTAAAACAGAAGCTATTGGCGTATTTGCTGCACCTGCTAATACACTTACCATTCCAAGTCCTGCAAATAAAGGTAGCGAACCATGTAATAATTCTCCTACTATACTTCCTAAAGTTGAACCTATAAAAAATACTGGAGTTAATATTCCACCACTTCCTCCAAAACTTAAAGTAATAGTTGTAGTAAAAATTTTTATAAACGGAGCATACCATATAATATCTTCTCCATTAATCGAATCATCTATCATATGCAATCCCAATCCTAAATAGTCATCAGAAAATATTAATGCTATAAGAATAATTATAAAACTAGCAATTAAAGTTTTTATATAAATATTTAATTTTATCTTTTCTGCAATATTTTCTATTTTATTTAAAATTTCAATAAACATAAATGTAACTATAGAAAATAATATTGCTGCTATAAATACTTTTAAATATAAAATTAATGATGAATTATCTAGATTCCCTACATTTAAATAATTTGAATGTCTTACATAAAATAATTTTGATACATATATAGACGTAAAAGATGCTATAAAAGAAGGTAATAATACATCATACAACATTTTTCCTACATAAAGGACTTCTACTGCAAATACTGCTCCAGTTACTGGAGTTCCAAATACCGCTCCAAATCCTGCTGCTATACCACATATTACTAATTTCTTCTTATCTTTATCTTCTATTTTCAATATATCAGAAACAAAAGACATTACACCTCCACCTATTTGTGCACTCGGACCTTCTTTCCCTACTGATCCTCCAAATATTATAGTTATAAGTGTAGCTAGTACTTTTATTGGCACTACCATAAGTTTTATCGCACCATCATATTTATGTATAGCTTCTATAACTTTTTCCGTTCCATGACCTTTTGCATCTTTTGCAAATGTTTGGATCAAAAATACACTTATTATAAGTGCTAATGGTAATAAATAGTAATATTTAAAAGAAAAAATTCTTCTATATTTTATTCCATAGTCTATAGCCTTTAAAAAAAGTGACGTTGATGTTCCTACTATTATACCTGTAAATAAAGCTAGTATACTCCATTTTATAATACTAGAAAATATAATTTTTTCTTCTAAAAATTTTCGTCGCACAATTATTTACCCTCCTAAAATCTATAACTCTATTATTATTTCTATAATTTTCTAAATGGAAAAAGTCAAACACTTTGGTTTGACTTTAAATAATTTTATTTATCCTACCAATATATTAACAGGCCATGTTAATACTCTTATTATCTCTCCATTATCTACATCTATTCCAGCTTCTCTTAGCATTGTTATAAACTCTTGTGCTTGTTCTTCATCATTAATTAAAGCATTTATTAAAATTACTTGCTTAGATTTCTCTTCTTCACTTTGAAAAAAACCTTTAAAAAGTGGCAATTCTCTTGTAAGAGCATTATCTAAATTAGTTCCCTCAATATATGAAGCTTTTACTATATCAACGCTTTCTAATGCTAAAAATATGTCTTCTTTATAGTCTATATCCATTACTTTTACATATAAATAGTGCATATTTATTCCCCTCTCATTCTCTCAATTATTATCTTTCTTTTATCTCTTTAACAGCTAGTAAAGCTCGTTTTGTCAATATAGGACCAATGAACTCTGTAAGAAGAGTAGTTAATAACAATATATTAAATATAAAAGTACCTATATCTATTCCATGAACTTGCACTCCTACAAATTGTTTTTTTATTGAGATAACAAGTGCTACTGCTACCCCTACTTGTGGAAGAAGCATTACTCCTATATGTTTTTTTACTTTTGGGGAAGCTTTTCCAATAGTAGCCCCAATTTTTGCTCCAAATATTTTTCCAATAGTCCGTGCTATAAAAAATAATACACTCGTACCAAATACTGCTTTTATTAAACTATAATCTAAATAAGCACCACCAGCTATAAAGAAAGCTCCAACAAATACTCCTGTAAATTTCTCAATTATATTTTCACTTTTTCTAGTTGTCACCTCAGAAAGATTAGTTATAAATGCTCCAAAAGTCATTATAGTTAATAGTTCGGAAACATCAAACATTTCTGATAATCCTAACAAAAGTAATATAAATGCCACTAATATCATTTCCATTGTATCTTGATTTTTTATATTTTTTACTATATAACTATAAACAAATCCACTTATTGCCCCTATAGATATAGCTATAAATATAGATATTCCAACTTTTACAAATATATGTAATATATGAAGTTTTTCTCCTGTTACCATTGATGAAGCAAAACCTGCTGCAAGAACATAAACTATTAATGCAACTGCATCATCTATCCCTACAACTGCCAAAATAGTTGATGTTAATTCTCCTTTTGATTTATATTTTCTTATTATAGCAACTGTTGCTGCTGGTGCTGTTGCTGCTGCTACAGAACCTAATAATAAGGCAGTATATGTTTGAAATCCAAATATTTTTGAAGTTATCGCTACTACTACAAATCCTCCAAATACTTCAAATAATACTATAAAAAATATAGAATTCCCAAGTTTTTTTAATACACTTAGTTTTAATTCAATACCAATTGAAAATCCAATTATTCCTAATGCTATACTTGATATAATCTCTATAGAATCTAGGACCTCATTTAATTTTGACATTCCCACCGTAATTCCAGCAACACCACTTATAATAGCTCCAAGAATTACATATCCTGTTACTTCAGGTAATTTTAATTTCGGACACACTAATTTATTTACAAACGCTAATAAAAAAAGTCCCGCTAATATTATTAATATGTTAATGTGCATTTTAATATCTCCTTATTAAATTGATTAAAAATCTTGAAAAATTTCTACAATCTCTTTTTCTTCTTTAGCATTTAATAATTTTTCTCTTCTTTCACTATTTTTTATTAGAAGCATTAATTTAGCTATAATTTGAAGATATTTTTTTTGTTGATTAGAAGGGCCACCTATTAGAAAAACTGCTACAACAGGTTTTCTATCTATTGCATCCCAGTCTATTCCTTTTTTATTTATTCCTATTATCATAAAAAACTCACTAATATTTTCTAATTTTGCATGAGGCATAGCTATTCCAAATCCTATTCCTGTACTTACCAATCCTTCTCTTTCTAATATAGCTTCTTTGAATTCATCTTTTGAAGAAATACAACCTATTTCTTCTGCTTTTTCACTTAAAACTTCTATAGTACTTTCCATATCTTGTGTATTTAAAAATACTACATTTTCTTTACTTAAAAGTTTTTTTATCTCTACTGTCATTTTTCCTCCTTAAATATTTTATGATACTTTTTTATCAAACAGTAGCTTTTAAGTTTTTAAATTTTTCATACCTCTCACAACCTTTCAAATTAAAAATTTAATTTTAAACACAAATTTCTTTGTGTCTTCAGATAAATTTTTAATTATAAATAAAAAGATAGTAAAAAATACTATCTTTTTATATCTATAATATAACTCTAAAAAAAAAATTTTTCAAGTTTTTTATATAATATTATTATTTCATATCAAAAAATACTTTATATGTTCTGTAAGTTTCATATATATCAAATTTTGATGCTAATTCAAATGGAGAGTGCATAGCAAGAAGTGCTGGTCCTGCATCTATAGTTTTTATACCATAATGTGCTAAAAATTTTGCTACTGTTCCTCCACCTCCTTCATCTACTTTTCCAAGCATTCCTGTTTGCCATTTTATACCATTATCATTTAATACTTTTCTTATTTTATATACATATTCTGCATCTGCATCATTTGAAGAATATTTTCCGCCATGTCCTGTATATTTTGTTACAACAATTCCATATCCAAATTTTGCTGCATTATCACTATCATGAACTGATTTAAACATAGGATTTACTGCTGCATTTACATCTGATGATAATGCATTTGAACTCCATAAACATCTTCTAAGCATCATATCATTATAATTCGATTTTAATTTACTAATAATGTCTCCCATAAAATATTCTATATATTTTGATTCAAGTCCTGTAGAACCTGTACTTCCTATTTCTTCTTTATCAGCTATATAACAAATAGCTGTTTTTTTAGGTCTCTCTACTTCTAATATAGCTTTTAATGAAGTATATCCACAAATTCTATCATCATGCCCATATGCTCCAACTATCGCTCTATCAAGACCTACATCTTTTGCTTTAAATGCTGGTACTATCTCAAATTCTGCTGATAAAAAATCTTCTTCTTTCATTCCATATTTTTCATTTAATTTTTCAAGTACTGCATATTTTACTCTATTTTTTATCTCTTTATCTTCAATTGTAGTTGGAATAGTTCCTACTATTATATTTAATTCTTCACCTTTTACTACTTCTCTCGCTTTTCTATCATCTTGCACTTTTCTAGATAAATGGGGTAGTATATCAGGTATAGTAAACACAGGATCATTTTCATCTTCTCCTATTACTATCTCTATTTTTTCTCCATTTTCTAATATTACAACTCCATGAAGTGCAAGTGGTATAGATACCCATTGATATTTTTTTATTCCACCATAATAATGTGTTTTCATCATTGCTATTTCTAAGTCTTCAAATAAAGGATTTTGTTTTAAATCAAGTCTAGGTACATCTACATGTGATACTACAAAATTAGCTCCATTTTCTATATCTTCTTCACCTATTACAGCTAATATTACATTTTTTCCTCTATTTATATAATATACTTTGTCAAATGCTTTTAATTCTTTTACTGTATCAGCATTTACAAATCCTTTTGCTTCTGCTAATTCTATACTTTTATTTACAAATTCTCTTTCTGTTTTAGAAATATCTAAAAACTTTTTATATCCTTCTGAAAAATCAAAAATATCTTTTTTTGTTTTTTCATCTAGATTTTTCCAACCATTTTCTAGCTTTCTTTCTAACATCTGTTTCCTCCATTTTCTACTTTTATTTTATTTAATATAAATTTTTAAATATTTTTATTTATTTTAAAAATATTTTCTTCTTCTAAATATTATACAACTTTTTCCAAATAATTCAACTTTTTTTATTTTAATTAAAAAAGAGCGACAATTGACGCTCTTTTTTAAAGATTTTATTTTAATCTTTCTTTTATTTTTTTAGTTTCTTCTTCAAATCCAGGTTTTTCTAATAAAGCAAACATATTTTTCTTATATGCTTCTACTCCTGGTTGATTAAATGGATTTACTCCTAATAAATATCCACTTACACCACAAGCTTTTTCAAAGAAATAAAACAAATATCCTAAATGATATGCTGTAGCTTCTGGTATAGTTATTTTTAAATTAGGTACTCCTCCATCTGTATGAGCTAATATAGTTCCTTTAGCTGCCATTTTATTTACATAATCCATAGTTTTTCCAGCTAAATAATTTAATCCATCTAAGTCTGTCTCATTAGCTTCTATTACTATATCTTCTTCTGGTTTTTCTATTTCAATTAATGTCTCAAACAAATGTCTTTTTCCATCTTGAATATATTGTCCTAAAGAGTGTAAATCAGTTGTAAAATCAGCTGATGCAGGATAAAGTCCTTTATTATCTTTTCCTTCTGATTCTCCAAATAATTGTTTCCACCACTCTGCTATATAATGTAATCTTGGTTCATAATTTATTAATAATTCTATATCTTTTCCTTTTCTATGTAATATATTTCTTACTGCTGCATATTGATAACAATAGTTTTCTTCAAATGGAGCTTTAAAGTCTACTTGTGCATCATAAGCCCCTTTCATTAATTCATCTATATCTATTCCAGCTGCTGCTATTGGTAATAATCCTACTGCTGTTAAAACTGAGAATCTACCTCCTACATTATCAGGTACTACAAATGTTTCATATCCTTCACCTGTAGCAAGTTGTTTTAATGCTCCTTTTTGTTTATCAGTAGTTGCATATATTCTACTTTTAGCTTCTTCTTTTCCATATTTTTCTTCTAATAATTTTTTAAAAATTCTAAAAGCTATTGCTGGTTCAGTTGTTGTTCCTGATTTTGATATTACATTTACAGAAAAGTCTCTATCTCCTACTATATCTATTAAATGTTTTATATATGTTCCGCTAATATTTGTTCCTGCAAAATAAATTTCTGGTGACTTTCTTTCTTCTTTTGTTTGTTTATTGTAAAAAGTGTGTTTTAAAAATTCTATTGCTGATTTTGCTCCTAAATACGATCCTCCAATTCCAATAACTATTAATACTTCTGAATCATTTTTTATTTTTTCTGCCGCTTTTTTTATTCTAGAAAATTCTTCTTTATCATAGTTTTCAGGTAATTCTCTCCAACCTAAAAAATCATTTCCAGCGCCTTCACCTGATTCTAATACTTTTACAGCTTCCATCGTTTGAGCTTTAATAAGGTTCAACTCATCTTCCGCTATAAATTTTTCAGCAAGTTTGTAATTAAATACTAATTTTTCCATTATTCCCCTCCTAAATTTATATTATTCTTTTGCATCTTTTGCTCTCGCTCTAGTTCTTTGCACTTCAAAAAGATAACTTATTATATACTCTCTATCTCTATTTGGCATATCTAAAAATTCTAAACCATACTCATATTTTATATCTATTAATTTTTTTCTTCTAACTTTACAAGATACATATTCGTATCTTGTTCCATTAGTTAATTCAAAACTAATTTCTATATTTTCTCCTAACTCAAGTTCTGTTTTAGATAATATCGACATTCCTCCTCCACTTAAATCAAGTGAAATTCCTGAATATACTGGAGGTAGTTCTCCTTCTTTTACCTCATCTTTTAATCTAATAAATTTTACTATCAGATTTAATGGAAGTCTGAAATATGTTCTTCTTTGTTTTTTTATCAATTTTTTAGGATTTTCTATTCTAAGATGTGCATATGGTTCTAAAGCTCTAGCTTTTATCCGACTCTCAAAATAATATATTGCATCTTTTCTCTTTAATATTACTTTTATTTTATCATTTCTTCTTGCTGGTAAATATCTTCTTTCATATATTGGCCAATTTACTGAAAACGAATTATCTTCTTCATAAATATCAGATACTTTTGTAGCATGATACCGACCTTCACTATCGGGGTTTATTATTTCTATATCTACAAGTTCACCAAGAATTATTTGATTTGGATCATTTTTTTTCATTTATGTTCCCCCTAAAACCTAAAACTTTATCTCAACTCCTATTTCAACTTTTCCTTCTTCTGCTTTTCTTATAACTCCCGTAGTTTCATCAAAATCTATATCTAACATATCATCATTTATATCGAGTTGTCTATCATTTATATCTTCTCCATCATTTTGCATATATTTAGCAAAAATTTTTATGCTATTTGCAAAATTATATGTAAATTGAAATGTTGTAGCATTTTCTTCTGTTACTATTTTATCTTTTAATGATTTTAAATAATATCCTATTTTTCCTATTAATTTTTGATTAAATTGATATTCTGCTTTTATTAAAAATTCATCATAATCTTGTATTCGGGTATATAAACCATTATACACATAATATATTTCTTCGATACTGTCTTCATTTACAATTGCAGATTTATTTACACTTATTATATTATATCCTGTATAAGTTTTTAATCTTCCACTATTAAAATTTATTAAAAAATAGTGATTTATAAAATTATTTTGATTTTTTGCATTAATATTTTCACCTTTATATTTTATTACCCCCGTATCTCCTAATAAATATTTAAATGAAAAATAATATGATTGATATAAATTATTTCCATAATTACTATTTTTTAATTCTGTCCCGAATTCAATATCTCTTGTATCACCAAAATTTATTCTAGCATCAAATAAAAATAATCTTTTATACCCTGAATAATCTTGTACCTCTTTACCACTATCTCTTTGACTTAAAGTAAAACCTCCTGCTAAATCATAAAAATCACCAGGATATTTACCAACTATTTCAAAATCACGATTTCCTACGTTTCCATTTATCATAGCTGTTGCATCTATATATTTTTGACTTGTTTTACCAAAAAAAACTAATGTATCTGAATAAGCTATATTTCCACTTGGATTTATTATACCTTCTTTTTCATCTATCGCTCTATCTGTTCTTAATTTTTCTATAAGAATAATAAAATTTTTATTTAAAAATGATAACCCATAAGAATCAAATTCATCTAGTTCATAGTCTATAGTTTCATTACTCAAATCATAATATGAAATTCTTTTATTATCTCCTATTGTTTTTTTCAAATTACTATAATTTGTAGTACTACTTAATTTATTATATTGATAAGAACTATGATTATCAAATATTACATTATTAAAATATGATTTATAATATTTTTCGTATCCTTTTGTATGATAACTAAGCGTTGAGCCTCCCATAAAATCTATACGTGTAGCAATTTGTCCTTTTACTACTAGTTCTCCATCTTTTTTAGTCTCATCTGATGTTTCACTTTCTATAATAAGCTCAAAATTTTCATCAGTTATTCCTAATCCCAATGTATAATTTCCCTTATATCTATTCTCTTCTATTTTTGAATTTGGTTTATAACTTATTCCTGAAGCTAAATATAGATTAAAATTCTGAAAATATTTTAGTTTATCGTTATATATACTGTTTTCTAATATATAATTTTGATTAATACCGCTATTTTGTTCTAAATTTTTTAATCTTTCATTAATATTTAGCAATGATTCTTGAATTTTAACATTGTTTTTTTCTAATTTATCTACTTTTTCTTCTAAATTAGATATTTTTTTTATATATTCATCTGAATTAAACGCAAAACTGTTTAATTCTTTTGAAAATTCATATACTATATTTTCAATAATAAATAAATCAGATTTAGAAGCCTTATTTTCATTTATTTTATTTAACATTCTTGAAAGATAAAAAGCAAATTCATATCTATCTATATTTTCATCACCTAAAAATTCCTCATTTTCTATATCAAAAATACCATTTTCAACAAGATTTTTTACAGCTCTATAAGCCCAATTATCTATTTTTACATCTTTATAAAAACTTGCTTCCTCAGAAAATATAGACATACTATATACTAAAAATAATAATATGATTGCTTTTTTCATTTTTCCCTCCAATTTACTATACATTTTAGTATATCACAATCATATTTGTTTATCAATTATAAATCCGTTTTTATAATCAAGAAAAAATTAAACATTTATTTTTTATAAAAAAAAACTCCAATTATTTTAATTGGAGTTAAAAACTATATAATGGCTGGGCTGGCTGGATTCGAACCAACGCATGTCAGAGTCAAAGTCTGATGCCTTACCGCTTGGCGACAGCCCAACAACGAAAATTATTTTATCAAAACTTTTATAATTTGTCAAGAAAAAAAATGAGCTCATTTCTGAGCCCATTAAAAATTATTCTTCTATTTCATCAGAAGAAACTTCTTCTAATGTTTCAGGAGAATTTAATGCTTTTTCATAATATTCAATAACTGTATCAGTTATTTCTTTTCTTGTTTCTGGTGTTATTGGATGAGCTATGTCTTTAAATTCACCACTTGGCATTCTTCTGCTCGGCATTGCTACAAACATGCCTTTTTGCCCATCAATAATTTTTAAACCATGAATAACAAAACAATCATCAAATGTGATGTCTGCATAAGCTTTTAATTTTGCTTCATTTTCCCCTTTTACAATTCTAACTCTTACATCAGTAATGTTCATTGTTCTAAGCACCTTCCTTTTTCGTTTTTTTTGATTAGTAAAATCTTGTAAGACTTATAAAGTAAGTCCCATATTTATTTTTTAATAAATTTATAATTTTTTTTGAGTCTTTTTTTTCTACAAAACTATAATAACAACTTCCACTACCTGTCATATAAAATTTTAATTTTGTCAATTTATATAGTTCTTTTTCAAATTTTTCCAATTCATTTTTAAAAAGTTTTGCAGATTGTTGTAAATGATTATCTATGTTATCTCTAACTAAATTTACGTCATTTTCTTTTAATCCCTTTATTATTTTTTCTATATTTGCATTGTTTTTATTTTTTAAATTAGAATAATTTATATATGCATCTTTTGTACTAATTCCAAAACTAGGCTTTACTAGTATAATATCACTTTCTAATTTATTTTCTATAATTTCTAATTTTTCTCCAATACCTTTTACTCTTGTTGTTTTATTAATTATAAAAAACGGTATATCTGCTCCAATATCTTTTGAAATATTTATCATTTCGTTAGTAGACAAAATATTATTATTATAATTATTTAAAACTTTTAAAAATGTAGCCCCATCAGAACTTCCTCCACCTAGTCCTGCTTCACTAGGAATTCTCTTTATTAATTTTACCTCTATATCTTCGCGTTGTAAAGAGGTATATTCATAAAATTTATTATATATTTTATATATAATATTATTTTCATTAATAGGCACATCATTTTTATTACAAAATATTTTTAAATTTCCTTTTTTTTCATTAAATTTTATTTCTAATATATCTGATAAATCAATTGGAGCCATTATCATATCTAAACTATGATATCCATTTTCTAGTTTTTCTAATATATTAAGTCCTATATTAATTTTAGCATTTGCTTTTTCTTTATAACTCTTCATCTAGCTCATCTTCCTCTAAAAATGCTAACTCATTTGTTTCTATTTTTTTTGTTTCTATTACTTTTATTAGCTCACTTGCTTTTTCTTTTTTTACATTTCCTTTTGGTACTTCTAATACTTCTATTTTCATATATCTATTAAAATATTCTACTTCTAATATATCTCCCATATTTACATTTGTAGCTGATTTTGCTATTTTGCCATTTATTTTTATTTTTTTATTATCAGCTACTTTTTTAGCAATTGGTCTTCTTTTTATTATTCTAGCAGTTTTTAAAAATTTATCTAATCTCATAAAAAAATCCTTTCTATTAAAATAATTTTTTATAAAATTATTTTTGTTTATATACATATTAAGTAATTTTAGATTTTTTTCTTTGCTTCTTCCCACATTTTATCCATTTCTTCTAAAGTAGAATTTTTCAAATCTAAATTTTTCTCCACAAATCTAAATCTTTCTTCAAATTTTCTATTTGTTTTTATAAGAGCATTTGTTATATCAATTTTTAAAAATCTACTAATATTTACTAAAGTAAATATTATATCTCCAAGCTCTTCTTCTAAATTTTTAATATCTTTATTTTTTATTGCCTCTTTAAATTCTAATACTTCTTCATCTATTTTTTCTATTACATCATCTATTTTTTCAAATTCAAATCCTATTTTTTTAACTTTCTTTTGCAATTTTGTTGCTCTAATTAATGGTGGTAAAGAATTTGGAATCCCATCAAGAACTGATACTCTATCTAAATGTTCTTTTTCTGTTTTCTTTATTTCTTCCCAATTTTTTAATACTTCATCACTATTTTCTACTTCTACATCTTTAAATACATGCGGATGACGTCTAATAAGTTTTTCATTTAATTTTTCAATAACATCATCTATATTAAACCTCTTTTCTTCTTCCATTATTTCAGATTGAAAAACAACTTGAAGAAGTAAATCTCCAAGTTCTGATTTTAATTCGTTATAATCTTTTTTATCTATTGCATCTATAAGCTCGTATGATTCTTCTAAAAGATAAGGTTTTAAACTATCTAAGGTTTGTTCTTTATCCCAAGGACAATCTTTTCTAAGTTTTTTCATTATTTCAATTAATTCTTGAAACTTGTTCATTACATCTCCTCGATATTATACTCTTTTTTTAATCTTTCTAATGTTTTATTATATTCATCTAATCTTTTTTTATTTAAAAGTTCTTCTTTTAATTCTTTTTCTTTTTCTTCAAATGGTATATATGAAGATTCTTTTTTATCTTCTGTAAGTATTATATGATAACCATATTTTGTTTCTACAATTCCGTCATATACTTTTCCTTTTTCAGTACTAAAAGCAGCATCTGAAAATTCTTTTACCATTCTTTCTTTTTCAAACCAACCAAGTCTTCCTCCGTCTTTTGCTGAAGGTCCTTCTGAATATTGTTTTGCTAATTCATGAAAATCTTTTCCTTCTTTCACCAATTTAAATACATCTTGAGCTTTTTTATAGGCAGCTTTTTTCTCTTTTTCATTTAAATTCATTGTTAATATTAATATATGAGAAGCATTTACCTGTTCTGGTATTTTATAATTTTCTTTATTTGCTTCATAATATGCTTTTAACTCATCTTCTGTTACATCAATTTTTTTAATAATATTTTTATTTATATAACTATTAATAAGTAATCTTTCTTTATATAAATTTAATTCTTTTTGTAATTCTTTATCATTATCTAAACCTAATTTTTCGGCTTCTTTTTTTATTAATTTTTGTTCTACTAATTCTTTTAATATTTCTTTTTTCCCTTCTTCACTACTATAATAATCTTTATATTGTTCTGGTATGCTTTTTAATACCATTTCAACTTCATCTTCTGTTATTACTTCGTCTCCTACTCTTGCTAATGCATTTTTAGGCGTTTCATTTTTATCCATAAGTTCCACTTTTTCTGTTTTTTCTACCACTTTTTCTTTTACCTGTTTTTTATTATTACATGATACTACTGATACTAATAATATTGCTATAACTAATATTTTTTTCATTTAGTTCTCTCCTTCTTTTAAGTTTATTAAAAATTTTTTTATATTTCCATTATAAATAATTGCTTTTTTAGTTGATATATATTTTAGTTTACCTTTTAATATTAACACATTTATTCTATCTATTTCAATTTTATTTTCATCTAATTTCATAAAATACCCTTCTTTTGTTTCTATTAATTCCAATATTCCTACTTCCTTAGCTAGTAATTTTATCTCATAATACTCAAAAAGCTCCTCTGTTTCTTTAGGCATTTTAGAAAATCTATCTATTATTTCATTTTTTAATTCTTTTAATTCTATAATTTTTTTACAACTTAAAATTCTTTTATATACTCTAATTTTTTCAGTTTCATTTATATAATCATTAGGTATATAACCTTTTTTATTAATGTCTATATACAATTCTTTTTGGATTTCTTCGTTTTTTAATTTCTTCATTTCTTCATTAAGCATTTTTATATATAAATCATATCCAAATGTATCAATAGCACCGTGTTGCTTGTCTCCTAGTATTTCTCCTGCTCCTCTTATTCTCATATCTTCTAATGATAATTGAAAACCTCCTCCAAGCACATTTATATTTTCCAATGTTTCTTTACGAAGCTTTGTTTTTTTACTAAGTTTTCTTTCTTTTTCTAATAATAAATAACAATATCCTTTTTTATTTCCTCTACCAACTCTACCTTTTAATTGATATATTTGTGCAAGTCCTAATTTTTCTATTCCTTCAATTATAATTGTATTTGCATTTACTATATCTATACCATTTTCTATAATTGTTGTTGTAAGTAAAAGATCAAATTCTCCATTTTCAAATTTTACTATTTTTTCTTTTATTTGATTAGCTGGCATTTGTCCATGAATAAAATCTATTTCTATATAATCTGGTAATATTTTTCTTAATTCATTTAATTTATTTTCCATACCTTTTATTGAATTAAAAAGATAAAATATTTGTCCTTCTCTAGCTTTTTCTTTTAAAATAACTTCTTTTATTTTATTTTTTTCTTTTTCTAAAAATTTTATTTCTACTGGCTTTCTATTTTCTGGTGCTGTTTCTATTATAGATATATCTCTTATTCCTAATAAAGCTAAATTCAGTGTACGAGGTATAGGAGTAGCTGTAAGTGTAAGTGTGTCTACTGCAATTCTTAAAGTCTTTAATTTTTCTTTTGCTTTTACTCCAAATTTTTGCTCTTCGTCTATTATTATCAAGCCTAAATCTTTAAAACTAATATCAGTTGATAATAACCTATGTGTTCCTATTACTATATCAACTGAACCATTTTTTAATCCTTCTACAACTTTATTTTGACTACCTCTTGACTCAAGTCTTGACAATAGTTTTATATCTACAGGGAAATTTTTAAATCTTTCTATAAACCTTTCATAATGTTGATGTGCTAAAACAGTTGTTGGTGTAAGCATAACTACTTGCTTTCCATCCATTACTGCTTTAAATGCTGCACGAAGTGCTATCTCTGTTTTTCCATATCCTACATCACCACAAACTATTCTATCCATTACTTTATAACTTTCCATATCTCTCTTAGTATCATTTATAGCTTTTAATTGATCTTTTGTTTCATTATATGGAAATCCTTCTTCAAACTCTTCTTGCCATACTGTATCTTTTGAAAATTTAAATCCAACTGCAGCTTCTCTTTTTGCTTGAATTTGAACTAATTCTTTTGCAAACTCCTCTATATCTTTTCTTATTTTTTCTTTTCTTTTTTTAAATCCTTTTCTTCCCAAATTATATATTTCAGGAATTTTTCCTGGTTCATTTATATATTTTTCTATTTTATTTATGCCATCAATTGGTACATAAAGTTTATCTGCATCAGCATATTTAATAGCTAAATAATCTTTATTATCTATCTCTTCTATTCCTAAATATATACCTACACCATGATTTTCATGTATTACATAATCACCTTTTATTATTTGATTTATATTTTTTAGTTTTAATCCTTCTTTTCTTTTTTCAAGTCTTACAACTCTTATTCCTTTTAACTCTCTATCAGTAATTACTAATTCTTTTGCTGTTTCAAATCCTTCAAAATAATTTTTTCTCTCTATAATTATATTTTTATATCCTTTAAATATCTCTTCATATCTTCTTTTTTCTTCTGTAAAAATATAAATAGTCTTATTTTTAGAATACTCTTTTATATAGTCATAATCTTTTAACTTACTGACAAAATTTTCATTTAATCTTTTTGTAAATATATGTATATTATCAAAAATAATTTTTGCATATTCTTCTCTTATCTTATTCTCTTTTTCTCTATTATTTAGTATGTATTCTTCAAGTTTATAATCTAAAAACTCTTTATTTTCTATAATAATCTCATAATTTTTATACTTTAATTTATTTAAAAGTTCTAAAAAACTATATTTTTCACTATTTCCTATATTACTATTTATATCAATATGTTCTATTTTTTCTATAGATTTTTGAGTATCTATATCAAAATATCTTATATCTTCTAAAAAATTATCAAAAAATTCTAATCTAATTGGATGATCATATGACGGAGAAAATATATCAATTATATCTCCCCTTATACTGTATTCACCAATAGATTCTATTATATAATTTCTAGTATATCCATTCTCTTCTAAAAATTTAATAATTTTATTTATTTTATATTCTTTTTCTTTATAAATAGTAAAAAATTTTATTTTAGAAAAATATTCTTTAAATACAGCATTTAAACTAATAAAAATAATTGAATTCTCTTTTTTTAATATATTTAATAATTCTATATTTTTTTCTTTCCATTCTATATCTGTATAATTATAGTTTTCTATTTTTAAAAGATTTTTATTTGAAAAGTCTTTTATTCCAAAGTAATAATCATCTATATTCTTATTTAATCCTGAAAGATATATGATATTTTTATTTTTGTTCATAAGAAAAAAAGGTATTTTCCCTCTATATATTTCTTTTTCTTCTAAATCTATTGTAAAATTCATTTTTCCTCCATTTAATTTTATAAAACATTATATAAATTAAAATAATTAATTTAAATTAAGCCAAAAAAGACTCTTTTTTTACATTCTTAGATAAAAATCTAAAAAATAATATTTTTGTTTATATACATATAATTATAATATTAATACATTTTTTAGTATAAGCTATTTTTTATCTGTTTTCAATTATTTTCAAAATTTTATTTTTGTTTATATACAAAAATAAACCGGATAAACCGGTTTATTCTTCTTCCTCAATATCTATCTCATCTTCTAAATTTTTTTTCACTTTTACAATAGATACCACTTTTTCATTTTCTGCTACTCTCATAACTTTTACTCCTTGAGTAGCTCTACCTATATTAGATATTTTTTCAACAGGTGTACGTATTACTATACCATTTGATGTGATAGCCATAAGTTCTTCATCATCATTTACAGATTTTATTTCTACTACATCTCCTGTTTTTATATTTGATTTTATGTTTATTACTCCTTTTCCACCTCTTGATTGTAATGGATACTCTTCTAAATCAGTTCTTTTTCCATATCCTCTTTCTGTGATAGTGAGTATTTTCTCCTCTTCATTTCTTACTATTACTCCAGATACGACTTCATCATTTGTACGAAGAGTTATAGCTTTAACTCCTGCTGCATTTCTTCCCATAGATCTTATAAGTTCTTGACCAAATCTTATTGCATAACCTTTTTTAGTTGCTACAAATATCTCTTCTTTCTCATTATTTATAAGTCCTACATATATTAAATTATCCATTTCATTAAGTTTAATAGCTATAATTCCAGATCTATTCATATTTTTAAATAAATCTAAATTTGTTTTCTTTGCTTTTCCTTGTGATGTTAAGAAGAATACTTCTGTTTCATCTGAAAAATCTCGAACTTTTATAATTGCTCTTACTTTTTCATTTTTATCTAAATTTATAAGATTAGTTATAAGTTTTCCTTTTGCTTGTCTAGATGTTTCAGGAATTTCATATACTTTTAAACTATATGCTTTTCCAAAATCAGTAAATATCATCAATGTATCCAATGTAGAAGCTACATACATACTTTCTACAAAATCATCTTCTATAGTTACTTGAGCAGATATTCCTTTTCCGCCTCTTTTTTGTGCTTTATATTTATCTAAAGCCATTCTTTTTACATAACCTTTATTAGTAAGTGTTACTATCATTTTTTCATCTTTTATTATATCTTCTACAGATATATCTCTTCTTGAAGCTTTTATCTCTGTACGTCTTTCATCATTAAATTTTTCTTTTAATTCTACAAGCTCTGCTTTTATTATTTCATATATTCTATTATCATTATTTAATATTTCTTTTAACTCAATGATTAATTTCATAAGTTCATTATATTCAGCTTCTATTTTTCCTCTTTCTAATCCTGTTAATCTTTGTAATTTCATATCCAATATAGCTTTTGCTTGTATTTCACTTATGCTATATGATTCTACTAGCTTTTCTTTTGCTGTATTTCCATCATTAGAAGCTCTAATTAACTCTATAATTTTATCAATATTATCTAATGCTATTCTAAATCCTTCTAAAATATGTGCTCTTTTTTCTGCTTTATTTAATTCAAATCGTGTTCTTCTTGTTACTACTTCAAATCTATGTTGTAAATAATATTCTAAAACTTCTTTTAAGTTTAATACTCTAGGTATATTATTTACAAGTGCAAGCATAATTATCCCAAAAGTTGTTTGTAATTCTGTATATTTATATAAATTATTTAATATTAATTCTGGTTCTTCTCCTTTTTTAAGTTCTATTACAACTCTTATTCCATCTCTATCTGATTCATCTCTAAGATCTGATATTCCTTGTAATCTTTTTTCTTTTACTAAGTTAGCTATTTTTTCTATAAGTCTTGCTTTATTTACTTGATAAGGAAGTTCTGTTATTATCAAACTAACTCTACCATTTTTTTTCTCTTCTACATCTACTTTTCCAGAAACTAATATTCTTCCTCTTCCTGTTTCATATGCTTCTTTTATACCTTTTTTTCCAAATATAATTCCACCAGTTGGAAAATCTGGTCCTTTTATATGAGTAGATAATTCTTCAATTGTTATATCTTTATTATCTATTAATGCAATAATAGCATCTACTAACTCACCTAAATTATGTGGTGGTATTTTAGTAGCCATTCCTACTGCTATTCCATCTGCACCATTTAAAAGTAAATTTGGAAGTTTTGCTGGTAATACTACAGGTTCATCTAAGCTATCATCAAAGTTTTTTCTATAATCTATAGTATCTTTATCAATATCTACTAATAACTCAGAAGTAATTTTTGCCATTCTTGCTTCTGTATATCTCATAGCAGCTGCACTATCTCCATCTATAGAACCAAAGTTTCCATGTCCTTGTACAAGCATATATCTATAGTTAAACTCTTGTGCCATTCTCACCATAGTATTATATACTGCAGTATCTCCATGTGGATGATACTTACCTAGTACTTCCCCAACGATTCTAGCACTTTTTTTATAAGGCTTATCATTAGTCATTCCCATTTCATTCATTGCAAAAAGTATTCTTCTATGTACAGGTTTTAATCCATCTCTTACATCTGGAAGTGCTCTACTTACAATTACACTCATTGAATAATCAAGGTATGATGCCTTAATCTCATCCTCTATATATATCTCTTTTTCAATTGACATATTTCTATACTCCTCTCAAGTAAATTAAATATCTAAGTTTCTTACATATTCTGCGTGTTCTTCAATAAACTCTCTTCTAGGTTCTACTTTATCTCCCATTAACACAGAGAATAATCTATCTGCTTCTGTTGCACTTTCAAGAGTTACTTTTAATAATGTTCTTGTATCTGGATCCATTGTTGTTTCCCATAATTGTTCTGGATTCATTTCTCCAAGTCCTTTATATCTTTGTAAATTATATCTTGTTCCCTCATCAAATGTTTTTAAAATATCATTTAATTGTTTATCTGAATAAGCATAAACAATTGATTTTCCTTTTGATATTTTATATAATGGTGGTTGCGCTATAAATATATTTCCATTTTCTATAAGCTCTGGTAAATATCTATAAAAGAAAGTAAGTAAAAGGGTTCTTATATGTGCCCCATCTACATCGGCATCTGTCATTATTATTATTTTACTGTATCTTAATTTTTCTATATCAAAATCATCACCGATATTTGTTCCTATAGCTGTTATTAATGCTCTTATTTCATTATTTTCAAGTATTTTATGAATACCGGCTTTTTCTACATTTAATATTTTTCCTCTTAAAGGTAATATTGCTTGGAATCTTCTATCTCTTCCTTGTTTTGCACTTCCTCCCGCACTATCTCCCTCTACTATATATACTTCACATTCTTCTGATTTTTTTGATGAACAATCAGCTAATTTTCCAGGAAGTGAGCCAACTTCAAGTGCATTTTTTCTAAGTACTAACTCTCTTGCCTTTTTAGCTGCTTCTCTAGCTTTTTTAGAAAGTAATATTCTTTCAACTATATTTTTAGTATCATTTGGATGGTCATCTAAATACATTTTCAGATAATCAAAAACTATTGATGATACCACGCCTGTAACTTCTGAATTTCCTAATTTTGTTTTTGTTTGTCCTTCAAATTGCGGTTCAGGTACTTTAACACTTACTATACATGTAATACCTTCTCTTACATCTGTACCTTGAAATTTTCCATCTTTTTCTTTAATGTATCCTTGTTCTCTAGCTACATCATTGATTACTCTTGTAAGTGCTGTTTTAAATCCACTAAGATGTGTCCCTCCTTCATGAGTATTTATATTATTTACAAATGAATAAGCATTTTCTCTTTGTTTTTCTGTATATACAAATGATACCTCTACTACAACATCATCTTTAGTTCCTTCTATATATATAATATTTTCTATTATTTTTTTCTCTTCTTTAGTTATTTCACTTAAAAAATCAACTATTCCACCTTCAAATTTTAAATATTCTGATTTTTCTTTATCTTTTCTGCTATCTGTAATAGTTATAGATAATCCTTTATTTAAATAGGCAAGTTCTTTTAATCTAGATTTTAAAGTATCAAACTCATATTCTAATGTTTCAAATATCTCATAATCAGCTTTAAACCTAACTGTTGTACCTGTTTCTTCATAACAGTCCCCTATTTTTTTTACTGGTTCTACTGGTTTTCCTCTAAAATATTTTTGATAAAATACTCCACCATCTCTTCTTGATTCTACTTCACACCATTCTGATAAAGCATTTACTACAGAAGCTCCAACTCCATGAAGTCCTCCAGATACTTTATATCCACTTTTTTCAAATTTTCCTCCCGCATGAAGAACCGTCATAATAATTTCAAGTGCAGATTTATTATGTTTTGGATGTAAATCAACTGGGATTCCTCTACCATTATCTCTTATTTCTATTATATTATCTGGTAAAATATTTACTTGAATATTATTACAATAACCTGCTAAAGCTTCATCAACACTATTATCTACTATTTCGTAAACTAAATGATGAAGTCCTCTAATTGATGTAGATCCTATATACATTCCAGGTCTTTTTCTAACAGCTTCTAATCCTTCTAGGACTTTAATATTTTCTGCTTTATAACTCATTTTCCCCTCCAAATATTTAGTATATTAGACGTTTTAAATAATTATTTACTAAATTTTCTATTTCTTTTTCATTAGAATTTTGTGTTTCAATCATAAAATAAATTCTAGCATATTTTTTATAAACTTTTATATTATTATTATTTGCTCCATCCATCATTTTTTTTCTTACTTCATCTTTTATTTTTGCTCTAATATCTAAAAATTGTTCTTTTGTTATATGTGTATTTGTCAAATCCTCATACTTGATAAATGGAATATTTTTTATTATATTATATAATTTTTTTCTTTCTTTATGTTTGTTTTGATTAAAACAATTTATACATATATCTCTTTCACTATAAAAATATATACCACAATTTTTACATTTTTTATAATTATGATTTTTTAAATAGATTTCTTTTTTTTTAGATAATATCATCATATTTTTTATTTTTTCTTTTATCACTTCATCATATTCTTCTATTTTTTTTTCTATCTTTTCTATCTCTTCTTTTTTTAAATTTATTTTTTCTGGTTCAAATTTTTCAAAATTTTCCTCATATATTTTTTCTGGATTTATATTTTCTTTTATTTCAAATCTAATATTTTTTATATAGTTATTTTCAAAAATTTTATTTATTTTATATAAGATTATATTTTTTTTCAAAGTAAATTCTTGCAACCATATAGAATTTTTTACTCCTATAATCAATATATCATTATCTAATTTTATTATCATAGAATTTTCAAAAAAATATGGTTCTACTATTTTATTATAATAAGCTCTTATCATACTTTCTTTTAACATTCTACTTTGTTTTATTCCTAATTTTACTATCTCATTTACTGGATTAATTCTTATTTCATCCATTTACATCACCTTTAAATATTTTAAATTTTTTAGAATTAATTCCCAAATCATCAGTAGAACTTAAAAAGAGTTGTATTTCTCTATTTTCAAAATATTTTATTATACTTTCTTTTCGTATAGAGTCAAAATAAGATGAAATATCATCTATTAAAAAAATAGGTGTTTCACTTTTTTCTTTAATAAGCATATCTATTTCTGATATTTTTAATGCAAATATAATTGATTTTTTTTCTCCCTGAGAAGAAAATGATTTTGCTTCTTTTCCATTTAACAAAAATAAAAAATCATCTTTTTGAGGACCTATCAAAGAATAACCATATTTTTTTTCTTTATCTTTTATTTTTTTATAATACTCTAATAATTTTTTCATTATTTGATTTTTATTAAGTTTTGTTATATCACCAAAAGAATTTTTATATGTTAAAATTAATTCACTCTTATTATCAAATAATTTTCTATAATTAAGATTTAATAAAATAGAAATTTTTTTTATGTATTCATATCTCATTGTAACTATTTCGACTATTTCTTCAAAAAATTTCTGATTATATATTTCAAATATTTCACTAAAATCTTTATTCTTAAAAAAAGTATTTCTTATTTTTAATATTTTATTATAATTTTTTAAATGTATATAGTAACTTGTATTTCCTTGAGATATTTCATAATCAAAAAAATTTCTTCTATTCATAGGTGAACCAATAATAAGATTTATATCTTCTGGAATAAAAGATATTACATTCAATCTTCCTAAATATTCATCATAAGTTACTTTTTTTTTATTATAAAAATACTCTTTTTTATTAGAGATTGTTTTTATAGCGATATTTTTTTCTGAAAATTTGTCTTCATATTCCAAATATGTAGCTAATTTCAATTTTTCATATTTTATTATATCTTTTATATTTTTAGTTCTAAAACTTTGACCAGTAATAGTAAAATATATAGATTCTAAAACAGATGTTTTACCTTGCCCATTTTTTCCTAAAAACAGATTAAATTTTTTGTCAAATTCTAAATTTCCATCTATTAAATTTCTAAAATTAAAATATGAAAGATTTTTTATAAACAAAGTAACACCTCAATTATTTATTTACTATTTTATATTTTCTACCATTAACTTCTATAATATCATCATTATATATTTTTTTTCCTCTTCTAGTTTCTATTTCTCCATTTAATTTTACCAAGCCATCTTGAATAACTATTTTAGCTTCAACTCCACTTGATACTACATTAATCCACTTTAATAATTGATCTAATTTTATAAATTCTGTATTTATTTTTACTATTTCCATTAATCGACTCCTTTACATAATAATACATTATATAATATCATATATATTTTTTTTAAGCAATTATAGAAAAATATTTTTTATTTCAACCAATATGTATATAGACAAAAATATTTTTTTATAAAATAAATTTTGATTTTACTTATTTAAGAAATTTTTCTTTTTTAATTTATACTTATTTTACTAGTTTTTATTATTATGTATATACACAAAAATATTTCTTATCTTTTTATTCCCTTTATAATCAATATTTTTCATTTCACAATAGTAAAATAGTACTTATTTTATTATGTTTAAATATGTATACAGTCAAAAATAATTTTTTATAAAATAAATTTTGATTTTACTTATTTAAGAAATTTTTCTTTTTTAATTTATACTTATTTTACTAGTTTTTATTATTATGTATATGCACAAAAATATTTCTTATCTTTTTATTCCCTTTATAATCAATATTTTTCATTTCACAATAGCAAAATAGTACTTATTTTACTATGTTTAAATATGTATATGATTAAAAATAAAAAAAGCCTATGTAAGGCTTTTTTTATTTTAGAAGCAAAGTTTATATATTTATATTATACTAAATTTCTTTCTATCAGTATTTCTCCTATAAATTTTAATATAGTAAGCATATATATATTTTGATTTTGATTTTTTAATTTTATTAAAAATTCTATTGATACTTTTTCTCTTTTCTCACAAATTTCTAATGCTTGTTTTTCTATTGATGCTTTTTCTAATTCATCTAAAGAATTAAATATTTTTTTTATTTCTTCGTCAGATAACTCTTTTGTTTTATTTCCTTTATTTTCTTTTTTTTCTTGTTCAAAAAGAGTTAAATTATCTTCTACTTTAATAGTTTCTTCTACTATATCACTATTTTTTTCTAAATTATTTACTATTCCATTAATATATTGAACTAAAGTAGTTCTAATCTCATAATTTACTTGAGTATATAAAATATCTAAAATTTTAACTACAAACTCTTCTCCTTTTTGTTTTACTAATCTTTTTATTTTATTATCTACTCTTTTATTCCATAATTTTGAAATATACATATTTTGTTTAGCTTTTTTTATTTTTGCTTTTAATATATCTTGATTATCAATAATAATAGCTTCTTCAACCTTATATCTATTAATATCTATCTCATTATTTTTCTCATATGGTACTCTTTCTAGTTTAGGTATCTTATTACCAATATACGAAGATACGTGACATTTATTATCTTTTTCTATATTAAATTGATATTTAACTACTATTTCACCTTTTTTATCATATATTTTTACACTTTTTATATAACCTAATTTTATTAATACATTAAAAGCTTTCTCTATTCTTTTTTTTATCTGTTTTACTCTACTTAATTTATATCGTCTTTTTTCACCTTTTTTATTTATTCTACTTACAATTTGTTCTGTCTTTAAAGGAATTATCGCCGCCAAAGTTTTTAGTGGTATTTCATCTTCTATTTTACTATATCTTATTTTACTTATATATTTATATATTCTAGAAGCTACTACATCTTTATCAATAATTTCTAAAAGATTTTTAGAGTTATATTTAATATATCTTTTATCTTTTATTTTTTTTCTTATATTTTTATTAAGTGTTACTCTATAAAAAACTTTTTTTCCTAATTTTAATTTTTGATAAGTTAAAAGTTTAAATTCTTCATCTTCAAATTTATATTTTCCTAATTTACTATGATTTGATATTACAAATTGATACTCTGTATTTTTAAGATTTTTCAAAGATTGTTCTACTTTAGAGTAATATGCTCTATTCATTTTATTTCCTAAAAAACCACAAATAAAATCAGATATTTCAAATTCTATATATTCATCAGTATCATTAATTTCTCTTTTTTGTTCATACATTGAAATAAGATAATTATATATTTTTTCTTCGAAAATAGATGGTTGAAAAACCTTATCACTTTCATCTTTACTAACTAATGTACAGTACATTGTTACACCTAAATCTTGAAAAGAATATTTAAAATTAACACGTTTATTTTGTTTTTGAGGCGTAAAAAAAGGAAAAACTATCATTTCAATAGGTATATTAATTATATTTTCTTTTAAATTTAAAAAATTTCCTGTTTCTTTTATAATCATTTCTTTTACTTCTATATTTGGTAATGATTTTTCTTCCATATCAAAATGATCTATTTCTCTTACTGCATCTTTTGTTAAATCACCAGATGTATCAATATTATATTCATCTAATTCAAATATTTCTTTTTCTTCTTTTAAGATCATAATAGATGATTCCTCCTAAAAAATATTTTCTTTTTCCCCTAATTTATAGTAAAATATATATGTATATATTCAATAATAATTTTCTATTTTTTATTATAACAAAAATAATAAAATATTGTAATATTTTTTATTTTTATTCATATACATATATTATATATAATTTATTTAGAATATATATTGTTTTTATATTGTTGATTTTAAAAGATTTTATATGTATATAAACAAAAATATATTTATAACTAATAAAATCAAATCTTGTTTATTAATAATATATAAAAATATATTGAATTTCCTAATAAAAACAATG
>NZ_SOBG01000005.1:0-134097 GCF_004365575.1 Hypnocyclicus thermotrophus | reverse complement strand
CTTTATTAGTTTTTTTGTATGTATATAAACAAAAATATATTTATAACTAATAAAATCAAATCTTGTTTATTAATAATATATAAAAATATATTGAATTTCCTAATAAAAACAATGTGTTTATAAACAAAAATATTTTCAAAATGCTAATTTTATTAGCAAATTAAAAACTCTTTTAATATTTTATATTGAATTTATTAGTTTTTTTGTATGTATATAAACAAAAATATATTTATAACTAATAAAATCAAATCTTGTTTATTAATAATATATAAAAATATATTGAATTTTATAATAAAAACAATATGTTTATAAACAAAAATACAAACCTCTAAAAAAAATCAATAAAATAAACTTTTTTTATTAATTATAGAATTTATACATATAACAATATAACATATAAAACAAAACCTTTAAAAATAAAAGTTTCTTTTTTATTAAAAAATAAAAATCAATGAAATTTACTTGACAAATTAAAAGAATTCTATTAAAATAGTTACCTGAGATGTATAAAAAATTAGGAGGGAATAAATGAAAAGAACATATCAACCAAATAATAGACAAAGAAAAAAAGATCATGGATTTAAAAAAAGAATGAAAACTAAATCAGGAAGAAATGTATTAAAAAGAAGAAGAGCTAAAGGAAGAAAAAAATTATCAGCATAAAGCCCGGTAAAAGTTATATACCGGGTTTTTCAAAATTTTAAATTTCATAAAGGTATGATAATGGAAAAAATAAGAAAAAATAATGAGTTTCAATATATATATTCAAAAGGAAAAAAAATCTATGGATACTATATTTTGATATATACATTAGAAAATAATTTAAATAAAAAAAGATTTGGAATTGTAGTAAGTAAAAAAAATGGAAATGCTGTTTGTAGAAATAGAATAAAAAGGCTTATTAGAGAATCTATAAGATTAAATTTAATAAAATTTAAAGATAACTATGATTATATAATTATAGCTAAAAAAAATGCTGGAAATAACATAGAAAAATTAAATTTAAAAGTTATAGAAAAAGATTTAATAAAAATATTAAATAGGAATTTTAAATGAAAAAAATATTAATTTTTTTAATAAAAATTTATCAAAAAATAATGTCTCCAATACTTGGTAATAATTGTAAATATTATCCCAGTTGTTCAAATTATTCAATTGAAGCTATAAAAGAACATGGGATAATAAAGGGAAGTATTTTATCTATTTGGAGAATATTAAGATGTAATCCATGGAGTCATGGGGGATATGACCCAGTTCCAAAAAAAAATAAAAAAGGTGGGAAAAATGTCAATAATTCAAAATCTAATTAGAGAAATAATATTAATGATCTATAACGTAACGAAAAGTTATGGATTAGCTATTATCGGAGTAACACTATTAATAAAACTTATTTTGTTACCTCTTACCTTAAAACAAGATAAAGCTATGAAGGATATGAAAAAAATACAACCTGAGATAGATAAATTAAGAGAAAAATATAAAGATGATCCTCAGGAATTAAATAAGCAAACAATGGAATTATATAAAGAGCACAAAGTAAATCCTTTTGGATCTTGTTTACCATTATTAATACAGTTACCATTTTTATGGGGAATATTTGGAGTATTAAAACAAACGCCAGAAGCTGTAACTAACGTTAATTTTTTATTTTGGAATTTAACGAAAACAGATCCATATTATGTATTACCTGTATTAAATGCATTGGTTACATTTTTTCAACAAAAAGTTATGTCAAATAGTACAACTCAAAATGATCAAATGAAAGCTATGCAATATACATTCCCAATAATGATATTGTTTTTCTCATTAAGTATGCCAACAGGGCTACAATTATACTGGTTATTATCAAGTTTAATTTCAACAGCCCAACAGTATTTTTTAATAAATAAAGGGGATGATAAGGGTGAAAATCAACAAAAGTAATTTAATAACTTTGGAAATTAAAGCGAAAAATGAAGAAGAAGCAATAGAAAAATTTATATTGGATACAAATATAATAAGAAAAGATTATGAAATAGAATTAGAAATAATAAAAAAAGGAATATCAATATTAGGAATTATTTCTACGAATAATTTATATAATATAAAAGCAACAAAAAAAAATAAAATAGAAGAATTAGTAATAAAAAAAACAAAAGAATTGCTAGAAAAAATGAATTTAGATTTAGAAATAGAAATTACAAAATCAAAAGAACATTTTATAGCGATAAATTTATATGGTTCTGATAATGGTATTATTATTGGAAAAAAAGGAAAAACTTTAAATAGTTTTGAATTTTTATTAAATACTTTAATAAAGGGTTGTAAAGTAGAAGTTGATGTAGAAGGATTTAAAGAAAAAAGAGCAGAAACATTAAGAGAACTTGCAAGAAAAATGGCAGAAAAAGCAATAAGAACTAATAAAACAATAAAGTTAAATTCTATGCCACCAAGAGAAAGAAAAATAATTCATGAAGTAATAAATACTTATGAAGAGCTTGATACATATAGTGAAGGAAAAGATCCAAAAAGATATATTGTAATAAAAAAAAAGAAAGTTGGTTAGATAAAAAATGATATTTGATACAATAGCTGCAATCTCAACACCAAGGGGCGAAGGTGGAATAGGTATAGTTAGAATATCTGGAGATTTAGCGCTAGATATCTTAGAAAAGATATTTATACCAGCTAGCGAGAAAAATGTAAAAGAATTAAAAACTTTTACTATAAATTATGGAAAATTAATAAATGAAAAAAAAGAAATAATTGATGAAGTACTTGTGAGTGTAATGAAAGCACCAAAAACATATACAAAAGAAGATATTGTAGAGATAAATTGTCATGGTGGATATTTAGTAACAGAAAAAGTACTTGAGCTTGTATTAAGAAATGGTGCAAGACATGCTGAACAAGGTGAGTTTACTAAAAGAGCTTTTATTAATGGAAGAATAGATCTTACACAAGCAGAGGCGGTAATGGATCTTATTCATTCTAAAACAGATAAAAGTATTTCATTATCTCTAGAGCAATTAAGAGGAGATTTAAGAATAAAAATATATGAGTTGAAAAAAATGTTATTAGATGTAACAGCTCATGTAAATGTAGTACTTGATTATCCAGAAGAGGGAATAGATGACCCTTTACCTGATAATTTATATGATAATTTAAAAGAAGTATATTCTCAATGTGATGATTTAATTAATTCATATGATACAGGAAAAATGATAAAAGAAGGAATAAAAACAGCGATAGTTGGAAAACCTAATGTAGGAAAATCTAGTCTTTTAAATGCTTTACTTCGAGAAGAAAGAGCAATAGTAACTCATGTAGCAGGAACTACTAGAGATGTAATAGAAGAAATAATTAATGTAAAAGGAATACCACTTATAATAGTAGATACAGCAGGTATAAGAAAAACAGAAGATATAGTAGAAAATATAGGAGTAGAAAAATCAAAAGAACTTATAGAAAAAGCTGATTTAGTTCTTTTTGTTGTTGATAGTTCTACTGAAATTACAAAAGAAGATATTGAAATATATGAAAAAGTAAAAAATAAAAAAGTACTTGGAATATTAAATAAAACTGATTTAGATAAGAAAATAGATATATCTGAATTTAAAGAAATTAACAGTTTTATAGAGATATCTGCAAAAGAAAAAATAGGAATAAAAGATATAGAAGATAGTATATATAATTTAGTAATTAGTGGAGATATAGAAAATAATTCACAAAAATTAGTAATTACAAATGTGAGACATAAATCTGCACTTGAAAAAACAAAAGATAGTATAAAGAATATATTTGAAACAATAGATATGGGGATGCCAATGGATTTAATTGCAATTGACCTTAGGGTAGCCCTTGATTCATTATCAGAAATAACAGGAGAAATATCAACAGAAGATTTATTAGATCATGTATTTAGTAATTTCTGTGTAGGAAAATAAAACCGCAGGTTATGCCTGCGGTGATCTTTTTTATTAAATAAAATATGTATATAGACAAAAATATTTTTTATAAAATAAAAAATATATAATATAAAAATTTATGAATAAGTATAAAGAATATAATATATATCTGGAGTTATATAGATAATAATAAAATCATTATTATAAAATAGAAAAAATAATGATAATTAGAATTTTAAAATATAATGTGTTAGGAGGAAAAAATGTTTGATAATAGATATGATGTAATAGTAGTAGGCGCTGGACATGCAGGAGTAGAAGCAGCACTTGCATCAGCTAGACTTGGAAAAAAAACAGCAATATTTACACTATATCTTGATAATATAGCAATGATGTCATGTAATCCATCTATTGGAGGTCCAGGAAAAGGTCATTTAATAGCAGAATTAGATATATTAGGAGCTGAAATAGGAAAACATACAGATAAATATAATTTACAAATGAAAGTATTAAATGAAACAAAAGGACCTGCTGCTAGAGTAAGTAGAGCTCAAGCTGATAAATATTTGTACAGAGTAAAAATGAAAGAAATTTTAGAAAATCAAGAAAATCTTGATATAATTCAAGCAGAAGTAATAGATATTATAGTTAAAGAAAAAAAGGTAGTCGGAGTAAAAACAAGTATAGGAATAGATTATTATTCAAAAGCAGTGGTTTTAGCAACAGGAACATTTTTAAAAGGAAAAATAGTAATAGGAGATGTAGAGTATAGTGCAGGAAGACAGGGAGAAAATGCAGCAAATTATTTATCTGAAAGTCTTTTAAAATATGGTATAGAAATAGATAGATATCAAACAGCAACTCCACCAAGAGTAGATAAAAGAACAATAGATTTTTCAAAATTAAAAAAACTATATGGAAATGAAAAACCAAATTATTTTTCGATATTTACCAATAAAAAAGAGCAATCTATAATGCCAACATATCTTACTTTTACTACAGAAGAAACTATTAAAGTAACAAAAGAATTATTAAAATATTCACCAATAGTTAGTGGAATTATAGAAACACATGGCCCTAGACATTGTCCATCATTAGATAGAAAAGTACTTAATTTTCCAGATAAATATGAACATCAAATATTTTTGGAACAAGAAAGTATAGAAAGTAATGAAATTTATGTAAATGGTTTAACTACAGCAATGCCTCCATTTGTTCAAGAAAAAATGTTGAGAACAATAAAAGGTCTTGAAAATGCTAAAATAGTAAGATATGGATATGCAGTGGAGTATGATTATATACCTGCTTATCAATTAAAAATGAATTTAGAAAATAAAATATTAGAAAATTTATTTTTAGCGGGTCAAATAAATGGTACATCTGGTTATGAAGAAGCAGCTGCTCAAGGTTTTTTAGCAGGAGTGAATGCGGTAAGAAAAATAGATGATAAAGAACCTATGATAATTGATAGAACAGAAGGTTATATAGGAGTTCTTATTGATGATATAATTCATAAGAAAACACCAGAACCATATAGAGTATTACCTTCAAGAGCAGAGTATAGACTTACCCTTAGATTTGATAATGCGTTTATAAGATTATTTGATAAAGCAAAAGAGATAGGAATAATAGAAAAAGAAAAATTATCTGAATTAGAAAATTATATTAATATAATAAAAAAAGAAATAGAGAAATTAAAAGAAATAAAAATAACTAAAAAAGAGATAAATATTTTACTTGAAAAGCTTGGAGCTTCAGAAAGAGTAACAAAGGGATTAACAGCTTATGAATTGTTGAAATTAAAAGAAATAACTTATAATTCGTTAAAAGGATTTGTAGATATATTAGAATTACCTAAATTTGTAACAAATCAAATAGAAACAATAGTAAAATATAGTGTTTTTATAGAAAGAGAAAAAAAGCAGATAGAGAAATTTAAAAAGCTTGAAAATATGAAAATTCCTGAAAATTTTAATTATGATAATATAAAAGGAATATCAAATATAGCAAAAGATGGATTAAATTTAGTGAAACCTCTTTCTATAGGAGAAGCTTCTAGAATATCAGGAGTAACAGGACATGATATAGCTCTACTAATAGCACATATAAAAAAATAGTTTATAATTATAAATGTATATAAACAAAAATAAAAATAATAAGGTAAATAAAATAAAGGAATTTAATAGTAATAATATTTGAAAATTTAACTAAAATAATATATAATTATGTGAGATATATAATTTTATATTAAAGAGGTCTAAAATATGAAAAAGATAAAAGCTACTTCAATATTTGAAGGAATAGTAATAGGAAAACCATATCTTAGAAAACAAAAAGAGATAAAAATCGATGCTCGTTCTTTGAAAGAAAATGAAATTGAAGAAGAAATAATTAGAGTAGAAAAAGCAATAGATGATACTAGATATGAGATAAGACATCTTATGGATTCTTTAAAAGATAGAATAAATAAAAATGAATTAAAAATATTAAATGTACAATTTATGATTTTAGAAGATCCAGTATTTTTATCAGATGTAAAAAATAAAATAGAAAAAGATATGATAAATGCTGAAGTAGTAGTAGATAGGGTAATAAAAAAATATATAAAAATGTTTAAATCATTGAAAGACCCTTTATATAGAGAAAGAGCAAATGATGTAAGTGAAGTAGGAAGAAAAATAATAGAAAATTTATTATATATAACACCTGAAAATGAAGATATAGATAATAAAATAATAATAGCAAAAGAGTTACAACCTTTTGAATTATTAAAATTTTATCATGATGGAGTAAATATACTTGGAATAATAACAGAAGAAGGTGGAAAAACATCACATACAGCTATTTTATGTAAATCTTTGGGTATCCCAACACTAATTGGTGTAAAAAATATTATGTATTTAGATATTGATCCAAATAAAGATATTATTTTGGATAGTAGATTAGATAAACAATTAGTAATATTAGATCCAAAAGAAGAAATATTAAAAGAATATAAAATTTATGAAAAAAAATATGAAGAATTTTCAAAAGAAATTGATCAATTAAAAGTAGAAGATGTTAGTACTTTAGATGGAGAAAAAATAAATCTTCATGTAAATATAGGTGGAGATATAGAAATAGAGCAATTAAAAGAATTTAAATGTGATGGAATAGGCTTGCTTCGAACGGAATTTATTTATATGGAAAATGATAAGTTTCCTAGTGAAGATGAACAAATAAAAATGTATGAGAAAGTGTATAGTGCACTTCCTGAAAATAAACCATTAATTATAAGAACATTGGACATAGGTGGAGATAAAAAATTAGGATATTATGATATGCCACATGAAGAAAATCCATTTTTAGGTTTTAGAGCAATAAGGTTTTGCTTGGAAAATTTAGATATATTTAAAACACAACTTCGAGCAATACTTCGAGCGGGATATAATAAAAATATAAAAATAATGTATCCTATGATAAGTAAAGTAGAAGAAGTTGTAAGAGCTAATACTATATTAGAAGAAGTAAAAAAAGAATTAGAAATAGAAAAATTAAATTATAAAAAAGATATAGAAGTAGGAATAATGATAGAAATTCCTTCTGCAGCGATTATGGCAGAAAGATATGTAGAGTATGTTGATTTTTTTAGCATAGGAACCAATGACCTCACTCAATATGTATTAGCAGCAGATAGATTGAATAAATTAGTATCAAATATATATGATCCATATGATATAGCGATACTTAATTTAATAAATCATGTATCTGAAATAGGTAAAAAATATAATAAAAAAGTAAGTGTATGTGGCGAAATGGCAGGAGAACCAATAGCTATAATCCTATTAATTGCATTAGGAATAAAAGATTTGAGTATGTTACCATCTTTTATACCTAGAGCAAAAAAAATAATTAAGTCTATAGATTTAAAAGAGATAAAAAAATATAAAGAAAAAATATTAAAAGCAAAAAATAGTCAAGAAATAAAAAAATTAATAACAAAATTATTAATAGGAGTGGTATAATGAAAGAGCTTGAAGTAGAAATAAAAAATGAAGCAGGACTTCATGCTAGACCATCTTCTTTATTTGTGCAAATAGCTGGAGAATATGATGCAGATGTTACAGTAATTAGTGACGGTGAAGAAGTTAATGGAAAAAGTATAATGGGACTTATGCTTTTAGCTGCGGAAAAGGGAAGAAAATTAAAACTTATAGCAGATGGTCCAGATGAAGATGAAGTTCTACAAGCGTTACAAAAATTAATAGAGGTAGATAAATTTAATGAAGATTAAAAAAATAGTTCATGCAAAAAAAATGGGATTTTGTATAGGGGTAAAAAATGCAGTTAATCTAGCAGAAGAAATACTTGCGAAAAATTTTGAAAATGTGTATATAGTAGGTATGCTAGTACATAATAATATAGTAATAGAAGATTTAATAAAAAAAGGGGCAAAAATTATATCAGAAGAAGATATATTAAATAATAAATATAAATTTACAAGTAAAGATGCTATTTTAGTAAGAGCACATGGTACAGTAAAAGAAGTATATGATAAAATATCTGATACAGATTCAATAATATATGATGCAGCATGTATATTTGTAAATAGAGCAAGAGATATATTAAAAAATAAAATAAATGAAAATTATAAAATTATTTTTATTGGTGATAAAAATCATCCAGAAGTAAAAGGGATTATTAGTTATGGAAAAGAAAAAGTAAATATTTTCGCAAATTTAGATGAATTAAAAAATTCAGTTCTTAATAAAAAAGAAAAATATTTAATTTTAGCTCAAACAACATTAAATAAAAATATGTTTAATGAAATAAAAGAGTATATAAAAGAGAATTTTATTGATTATGAAATAGCTAATACTATATGTGGAGCAACATTTGAAAGACAAAGAGCAACGGAACAATTAGCAACACAAGTTGAATTATTACTTGTAATTGGAAGTAATAAAAGTAGCAATACTAAAAAACTTTATAATATAGGAAAAAATTTAAATAAAAATACATATTTAATTGAAAAAAAAGAAGATATAGATAAAAGATGGTTTGAAGGGATAGATGTAGTAGGAATAACTGCTGGCGCTTCAACACCTGAAAAAAGTATACATGAAATTGAAAAAATGTTGAAGGGGGAAATATTATAATGAATGATATGACAAATTTTGAAGAACTTTTAGAAGATTTTTTACCAGAAAATGTTTCTAGAGGAGAAGAAGTAGAAGGAACAATAATTAGAAAAGAAAGAGAATATGCTTATTTAGACATAAATTCTAAATTAGAAGCGGTTGTATTAGCTTCGGAAGTAGAAGATTATGAAATAGGAGATACTATAAAAGTATCAATAATAGAAGAAAATGAAACAGGTATTAGAGTATCTAGAAGAAATATAGAAATGAATGAAAATTTTGAAAAAATTAAAGAAGCATTGAAAAACCAAACACCATTAAAAGGAAAAGTAATAAAAAAAGTAAAAGGTGGATACATAGTAGATGTATTAAAATTAAATGCTTTTATGCCAAATTCTTTATCTACAGCTAAAAAAGATGAGAATATTGTTGGAAAAGAATTGGAAGTAGCAGTAAAAGATGTAAAAGATGAAAAAAGAAGAAAAATACTTGTATCTGCAAAAGATTTATTATTAAAAAAAGAAATTACAACTTTATCTGAAATTAGTGTAGGAGATATAGTAGAAGTAGAAATAGAAAATATTTTAGACTTTGGATTATCAGTAAAATATAAAAATATTATTGGTTTTATACACATTTCAGAAGTAGGTTGGGAAAAAATAAATAATTTAAGAGATATATTTAAAGTAGGAGATAAAGTAACAGGAAAAGTAATTGAAAAAGATGAAAAAAATAGAAGTGTAAAATTATCAATAAAACAATTATTAGAAGATCCTTGGAATACAATTGAAGAAAAATATCCTTTAGATAGTGAAGTAACAGGAAAAGTAGTAAGAAGTGTAAAATTTGGAATATTTGTTGAATTAGAAAAAGGAATAGAAGGGCTTGTACATATATCAGATCTTACTTGGTCAAAAAAAATAAGAAATATTGAAGAATTTGTAAAAGTAGGAGATGAAGTAAAAGTAAAAGTAATAGAATTAAACAAAGAAAATAAAAAATTAAAATTATCAATAAAAGCACTTCAAAGAAATCCTTGGGAAGTGGCTATGGAAAAATTTGAAATAGGTACGGTAGTAAAAGGAAAAGTAGTAGATGTAAAAGATTTTGGTATGTTTGTAGAGTTATTAGATGATGTAGATGCTTTTGTACATATATCAGACTATTCATGGTCAAAAGTAGATAGTAGTCTTTATAAAATAGGAGATGAAGTAGAAGTAAAAATAATCGAAATAGATAAAGAAAATAAAAAAATCAAAGCAGGAATAAAACAACTTACAAAAAGTCCATGGGAAATTATTGAAGAAAATTATAAAGTAGGAGATGTAGTAAAAAGAGAAATTAATAATATTACAGATTTTGGAATATTTTTAAAAATTGAAGAAAGTGTTGATGGAATGATACACATTTCAGAAGCATCAAAAGATTTTATTAAAAATTTAAATGATAAATTTAAAGTGGGAGATGAAATTGAAGCTGAGATAATCGAGATAGATAATAAGAATAAAAAAGTGAAATTATCTATAAAAAAACTTGAAATAGAAAAACAAAAAGAAGAAGAAAAAGAATTATTAGAAAAATATTCAGTAGTAGAATAATATTGATAAGCCAGTAAATAAGATTTTACTGGCTTATATTTTCTTTAAAAAAATTTATATAAAAAAAATTTAAAAAATAAAGAAAGGTTATTTTTCTTGAAAAAACTTAAGTAATATAGTAGAATTTAATTAATATTTTAAACAAGGTGGTAATAATGGAGATAAAAATTAATAGAGACAGTAACTTGAGTATCCATACACAATTAAAAGAACAAATAAAAGGATTAATTATTGACGGTGAATTATCAAATGATGAACAATTACCAACAGTAAGACAATTAGGAGATTTTTTACAAATAAATAAAAATACTGTATCAAAAGTTTATAGTGAACTTGAAGAAGAAGGTTATGTTGAATCTTTAAAAGGTAAAGGAACCTTTGTAAAATATGAAAGAGATAATAAAAAAATTAAATTTTTAAAAGAAATAGAAAGTGTTTTAAAAAAAGGAATTGAAGAAGGAATAGATATTGATGAAATAATAGGAATGACATATTTTAAAAGCCATTATCTAAAATTTATGATATTAAAAGGTGAAATAAAAAAAGCAGCATTAATAGAATGTAATCAAGGTTCTATAAAAGATTTTAAAGATATGGTAAAAAAAGAAATAGGTAATATAGAAATTAGAGGTATTCTTATAGATGATTTATTGGAAAATTCTGAAAAAATAAAAAAAGAGATAGAAGATATACAACTTATAATTATTCCATATATTCATTATAATGAAGTAAGTAAAGTTTTAGAAAAATTTAAAGAAAAAGAGATATTTACACTAGGAATAAGTCAAAGTATAAAATTGCTTAATTATGGTAAAAAAATGAAAAATAAAATAGTTGGAATAATAGGTAAAGATGCTCAAGAAGAGGAAATTATCAATAGACAGTTTAGAAGAATGAACATTAAAGAGTTTAAGATTTTTAGTGAAGAAAAAGTAAGCTTAAAAGAATTTTTAAGAAGCATAGATTTTTTAATTATATCACCTAAAAAATTAGAAGAATATGAAAGTCAAATGAAGCCTAAGAGACCTTATATAGTATTTGAGGGGAAATATGCTATTGATGATATAAAAATATTAAAAGAGATATTTGAATAGAAAGGGGAAAAAATGGCAGCAAAATCAAAAAATATTTCAAAAGAACAAGCATTAGAAATGGCAATGAAACAGATAAAAAAAGATTTTGGAGAAGGATCAATAATGAAATTAGGAGAGAATGCTAAAATGGAAGTTGAAAGCATTCCAACTGGTAGTTTAAACTTAGATATAGCACTTGGTATAGGTGGAGTACCTAGAGGGAGAGTAGTGGAAGTATATGGAGCTGAAAGTTCAGGAAAAACAACTTTAGCACTTCATATTATAGCAGAAGCACAAAAAATGGGTGGAGTAGCAGCATTTATAGATGCAGAACATGCACTTGATCCTCAATATGCTAGAGCACTTGGAGTAAATACTGAAGAATTATTAATATCTCAACCAGATTATGGAGAGCAAGCATTAGAAATAGCTGATATGCTTGTAAGAAGTGGAGCAATAGATGTTATAGTAGTGGACTCAGTAGCAGCACTTGTACCTAAAGTAGAAATAGACGGAGAAATGGGAGACCAACAAATGGGCCTTCAAGCTAGACTTATGTCAAAAGCTCTTAGAAAATTAACAGGAACACTTAATAAATCAAAAACTACTATGATATTTATAAATCAAATAAGAGAAAAAATAGGGGGATTTGGATTTGGACCTCAAACAACAACAACAGGAGGAAGAGCACTTAAATTTTATTCATCTATAAGACTTGAAGTAAAAAAAATATCTACAGTAAAACAAGGTGATTCAATTATAGGAAATGAAGTAAAAGTAAAAATAACAAAAAATAAAGTAGCACCACCATTTAAAGAAGTTTCATTTGAGATAATGTATGGAAAAGGTATATCACAAGTAGGAGAAATACTTGATCTAGCAATAGCAAATGATATAGTATCAAAATCAGGAGCTTGGTTTAGTTATGGAGATGTAAGACTTGGTCAAGGTAGAGAAAATGTAAGAGCAAAATTAGAAGAAGATACAGAATTAAGAGAAGAAATTTATAATAAACTAAAGGAAGTACTATTTCCAAATGAAAATATAGAGGAAGTAAATGAAGAAGTTTTATCTGAAGAGGAATAAAATAGTAATAGATGATAAGGAATATTATATAAGTAATGATATAATATATGAGTTGAATTTAATAAAAAAAGAAAGTGTATCAGAAGAAGAATATAGAATAATAATAAAATCTATTATTAAGTCTAGAGCTCTTTATTATTTAAGTAAAAGAGATTATTTAAAAAAAGAGTTAAAATATAAACTTGAAACAAAATTTTTTGTTGAAAAAAAAATTATTGAAGAAATAATAGATGAACTTGAAAAAATAGGATATATAGATGATAGAAGTTTTATTAAAAGTTATATAAAAAATAAAAATTCTAGTATAGAGAAAAAAAAATATGAATTAAGTATCAAAGGTGCTGAAAAAAAAATATTAGAAGAAGAAATAAAAGAGTTAAGAGAAGAAATAAAAGAAAATGAATATAAAAATATTAGAAAAAATTTAAGAAAAGTAAGAAATAGAGAAAAAAATAAACAAATTGAATACTTAATGAGAAAAGGGTTTAAGTATGAAGATATAAAAACAATATTAAAGGAGGAAAGATGACAAGAAATAATTATATATATATTATAGATAAATTATTAAGATTATATCTATTTCCTCTAATATTGATATCAAATAAAAATAAATCAAGAAAATTTTTATATAATAATTTAATAAAAAGAAAATATAAGAGAGAATTAAAATTAAAAATAGTTAACCCAAAAGAAAAGATAAAATTATCACATAAAATAAAAGGATTAAAATTTATATCAATAAAAAACATAGTATTTAATTATAAGACAAACTAAAGTTTTTTCAAACTCTAGTTTGTCTTTTTTAAATATTTGACAAACAATATTTTGATTATAAAAATGTGAAGTTAAACTATACAAAAAATAAAAATAATCATAAAAATTAAATTATACTTGACAAAAATTGAAAGTAGTGATATCATTCACGTATAAGAGAGCAAGGTTAAGTAGGAATTAAAATTTTAAGGAGGAATAATTATGAAAGCATGGGAAGGATTTGTTGGTGAAGAGTGGCAAAAAGAGATAGATGTTAGAGCTTTTATTCAAGATAACTATTTACCATACGAGGGGGATGAATCTTTCTTAGAAGAAGCAACAGAAGCATCTAAAATCTTATGGACAAAAATAATGGAAATGATTAAAGTTGAAAGAGAAAAAGGTGTATATGATGCAGAAACTAAATTACCTTCAGGAATTGATGTATATGGTGCTGGATATATTGAAAAAGAACTAGAAAAAATAGTAGGACTTCAAACAGATAAACCACTAAAAAGAGGTATTTATCCAAAAGGTGGATTAAGAATGGTTAAAAATTCTTTAACAGCTTATGGGTATGAATTAGATAAAACAACAGAAGAAATATTTACTAAATATAGAAAAACTCATAATGATGGAGTGTTTTCAGCTTATGATGAAAGCATTAGAGCAGCTAGAAGAAGCGGTATAGTTACAGGACTCCCAGATGCCTATGGTAGAGGAAGAATAATAGGAGATTATAGAAGAGTTGCGCTATACGGAGTAGATAGACTTATAAATGAAAGAAAAGAAATATTAAAAAATAGTACAAAACATGATATGAATGAAGAAACTATAAGAGATAGAGAAGAGTATACAGAACAAATTAAGGCATTAGAAGCATTAAAAAGATTAGGAGAAGCATATGGTTTAGAATTAGGAAGACCAGCTGAAAATGCAAAAGAAGCTATACAATGGACTTATATGGCATATTTAGCTGCTACAAAAGATCAAGATGGTGCAGCAATGTCACTTGGAAGAGTATCAACATTTTTAGATATCTATATTGAAAGAGATTTAAAAAATGGAGTAATTACAGAAAAAGAAGCTCAAGAATTGATGGATCATTTTGTAATGAAACTTAGAATAGTTAGATTTTTAAGAACTCCAGAATATAATGATCTTTTTTCTGGGGATCCTACATGGGTAACAGAATCAATTGGAGGAATGGGAGTAGATGGAAGACCATTAGTTACTAAAAATTCATTTAGAATATTACATTCTCTTTATAACTTAGGTCCTGCTCCAGAACCAAATATGACAGTATTATGGTCTAGAAATTTACCTGAAAACTTTAAAAAATATTGTGCAAAAGTTTCAATAGATACATCAGCAGTTCAATATGAAAATGATGATTTAATGAGATCAGAATTTGGTGATGATTATGGAATAGCTTGTTGTGTATCTCCAATGAGAATAGGTAAGCAAATGCAATTTTTTGGAGCTAGAGTTAATTTACCAAAAGCATTATTATATGCAATAAATGGTGGAGTAGATGAAAAAAGCGGAGTACAAGTAGCACCTAGATTTGAACCAATAACATCAGAATATTTAGATTTTGATGAAGTAATGACAAAATTTGATAATATGCTTGAATGGCTTGCTGGGGTATATGTAAAAGCACTAAATATTATACACTATATGCATGATAAATATAATTATGAAGCATTTCAAATGGCATTACATGACCCACAAGTAAAAAGAACAGAAGCTTTTGGAATAGCAGGATTATCAATTATTGCTGATTCACTTTCTGCTATAAAAAATGCAAAAGTTAAAGTAATAAGAGATGAAAATGGACTAGCAATAGATTATGAAATAGAAGGAGAATATGTACCATTTGGAAATAATGACGATGATACTGATAGTTTAGCAGTAGAAGTAGTTAAAAATTTTATGAATAAACTTAGAAAACATAATACTTATAGAGGCGCTATACCAACTCAATCAATATTAACAATTACATCAAATGTAGTATATGGTAAAAAAACAGGTTCTACACCAGATGGTAGAAAAAAAGGAGAACCATTTGCACCAGGAGCAAATCCTATGCATGGTAGAGACAGAAGAGGAGCACTTGCTTCATTATCATCAGTAGCAAAACTTCCATTTGAACATGCACATGATGGTATTTCATATACATTTGCTATTACTCCTGGAACACTTGGAAAAAATGAAAATGATAGAAAAGAAAATTTAATAAATTTATTGGATGGATATTTCACACCAAATGGTGGACAACATTTAAATGTTAATGTATTTAATAGAGAATTATTAGAAGATGCAATGGAACATCCAGAAAAATATCCTCAATTAACAATAAGAGTATCAGGATATGCGGTTAACTTTGTAAGACTTACAAGAGAGCAACAATTAGATGTAATTAAAAGAACAATTACAGAAAGATTTTAGTATTGGAGAGTAAATATGAATATAAAAGGCAGACTTCACTCATATGAAACATGTGGTACTGTAGATGGACCAGGGATAAGATTTGTAGTATTTATGCAAGGTTGTCCTTTAAAATGTAAATATTGTCATAATCCAGATACATGGGATATAAATAAGGCAAAATATGAAAGAAGTGTAGAAGAAGTATTATATGAAATAAAAAAATATAAAAACTTTATTTATCCTAAAGGTGGAGTAACAATAACAGGTGGAGAACCGTTAGTTCAATTAGAATTTGTTAAAGAGTTATTAAAAGAATGTAAAAAAGAAGGGTTACATACTGCTATAGATACAAGTGGATATATTTTTAATGACAAAGTAAAAGAAGTTCTTAAATATGTAGATTTAGTACTTTTAGATATAAAATGTATGGATGAAAAGGAATATTTAGATTTGACTTCTGTTAAGCTTGATAATACACTTAAATTTGCAAAATATTTATCAGAAATAAATAAAAAAATATGGATAAGACATGTGCTAGTACCAGGAATAACAGATAGAGATAATTATTTACATAAATTAGGTGAATTTTGCCAAAATTTAAAAACAGTGGATTTAGTAGAGATTTTACCATTTCATAAAATGGGAGAATATAAATGGAAAGAACTTGGAATGGAATACAAACTTTATAAAGTAGATTCTCCTACATTTGAAAGAGTCGAAAACTCTAAAAATATTATGAAAGAATACGGATTAAATGTAAGATAAAAGCTGCCTTAAGGCAGCTTTTTTATTATATTCTATATCATAAAAAAAGAATAGAGAAAAAAATAAATAAAATTAATTTATTTAAAATATAAAATTTTAATATTATTGGTTAAAAAATTTTTTTTGACTAAAAAAATAAAAAATGATATAAATATTTAATGAGGTGAAAGTATGTTAGATATTAATATATATTCTTATATTTTTTCTGGAATTTCTCTTTTAATGACAACGTATGTGGATAGATTTAATAAGATATCAGTTCTTATAAGAGAAAAAATAGATAAAAAAGATAGATTTAAAATAGAAATATTATATAAAAGAATAAATTATATAAAAAGAATAATGTTTTTTTCTATATTTTCTTTAATATTTGATATTTTAACAATATTATCAAATATATTTATAGAAAAAATAGTTTTATATTTTTTTATAGTATCTATAATAAATATATTAATAGCTTTTTATTATTTAATAAAAGAGATATTATTAAGTAATGAATACACATTTTCTTATTTAGAAAAATAAAAAATAAAATAGGAGGAGTAAAATGAGAATAACATTAACAACACCAGCTATTATATTTTCTACAATATCACTTTTGCTTTTAGCATATACAAATAGATTTCTTGCAATAGCTTCACTTATAAGAAATTTACATGACAAAAAAAAAGAAGAAAATAAAACAACATATATTATAGAATCACAAATAAATTCTTTAAAAAAAAGAATAAAACTCATTAGAGATATGCAATTTTTAGCAATATTATCATTATTTTTTTGTGTGTTTTCTATGTTTTTAATATTTTTTGATAAAATATTATATGGAGAAATATTATTTGTAATTTCATTAATATTTTTAATGTTATCTCTTATATATTCAGCAATAGAAATAAATTTATCTGTAATAGCACTTAATATACAACTTAGTGAGTGTGTGGGAGAAGAATGCGAGAGAAAAAATAGTTGATTTTTTTTAGTATTTTTTGTATCATTATATAAATACAAAAAGAGGTGATCGAATGCCAATAGTTATTCCTAAAAAACTACCAGCACATGATATTTTATCAAATGAAAATATATTTATAATGAATGAAGAAAGGTCAAACCATCAAGATATAAGACCATTAAAAATACTTATATTAAATCTAATGCCGACAAAAATAGAAACTGAAACACAACTTCTTAGATTGTTAGGAAATACACCGCTTCAAACAGAAATAACATTATTAAAAACAGCTACTTATCAATCAAAAAATACATCAAAAGAGCATCTAGAAAGTTTTTATAAAACCTTTAAAGAGATAAAAGAACATCAATTTGATGGACTTATTATTACAGGAGCGCCTGTTGAAACCTTAGAATTTGAAGAAGTAGAATATTGGGAAGAACTTACAAAGATAATGGATTACGCAAATAAAAATGTAACTTCAACACTACATATATGTTGGGGAGCTCAAGCAGGACTTTATTATAATTATGGAATAAAAAAATATGAGTTAAAAGAAAAACAATTTGGAGTGTTTAAACATGATATTTATGTAAAAAACACAAAACTTTTAAGAGGATTTGATGATGTATTTTATGCTCCACATTCTAGACATACAACAGTAAAAATAGAGGATATAAATAATCATAAAGATTTGATATTACTTACAGAATCAAAAGAAGCAGGAGCACATATAATAACTTCAAAGAATGGAAAGCATATATTTATCACAGGACATTCAGAATATGATAAAGATACTTTAAAAAAAGAGTATGAGAGAGATATAAAAAGAGGAATTGATATAAAAATTCCTAAAAATTATTTTATAGACGATAATCCTAATAATGATATATTAGTTACTTGGAGAGCACATGCTCATTTATTATTTTCAAATTGGTTAAATTACTATGTATATCAAGAAACACCATATATATTAAAATAAGCTATCTATAAAAAGATAGCTTATTTTGATTTTTTGATTTTATTGTAATACAATAGTAGATATTGTAATAATAAATATTGGAGGAGATATATGAAAAAGTGCATATTTATTGATAGAGATGGGACTATCAATATTGAAAAGAATTATTTACATAAAATAGAAGAATTTGAATTTATTAAAAATAGTGAAAAAGCAATTAAAATATTTAAAGAACTAGGATATTTAGTTATTGTTATTACTAATCAATCGGGAATAGCAAGAGGATATTATAGTGAAAATGATGTAAAAATATTACATGAGTATATAAATAAGATATTAAAAGAAAGATATGATATAGAAATAGATGATTTTTATTATTGTCCACATCATATTAAAGGAGAAATTAAAGAATATGCTATAGAGTGTAAGTGTAGAAAACCAGAACCAGAGTTATTTATAAAAGCTAAAGAAAAATATAATATAGATTTTTTAAATTCATATATGATAGGAGATAAACTTAGCGATTTAGAGGGAGCGATTAAATTAGGAATTGAACCTGTATTTGTTAGAACTGGCCATGGAAAAATAGAAGAAGAAAAAATTTACTTCAATGTAAAAAAATACAATGACATATATGTATTTGCAAAAGAATTAAAAAATAAACTGAATAAATAAAAAGTAGATAAAAATATTTTGTAAAATTATTTGATTTAAGAAAATTATTAAGGTAAAATAAAATTAAAGTAAAAAAGTGATATTTTTATTTAAATTATTAAAATTTATATATTTTTTAAAAATTAGTTAAATGTTTAGAACGTTATGGTATTAGAGTGCAATATAGTGTATTTGAATCAGAACTAAGTAAAGAAGAAATAATAAAATTAAAAAGAGAAGTAAGTAATGAGATTGATAAAAAAGAGGATAGTATTCGAGTATATTCATTATGTAAAAATTGTAGAAAAAATATAGTAACGATAGGTTTAGATAAGGGAAGTTTTTATGAAGAAAAATTTATAATAATTTAAAAATTTTGATAAAATCATTTTATAATAGAAAATAAAAGCTTGTAATTTATGAATAAATATGATAGAATATTTTTGTCTGGAAATAGGAATTGAATCCTATAGAAGAACAAATTGTTAGAAAGTTATATTTTTTAATTTAACTGACTAATTGAATACCTTTTAACCACACCCAACCAATTACCCACACAAAAAGCTGCTATCATGGCAGCTTTTCCCTATTTTAAAATTATTTTTGGAAATTTTAATTATTCATGATAAATGTTTCTAGATATTAATATAAATAAAAAGACAGCATTATATGCTGTCTTTTTATTTACTATATTATAAACTGATATTTTCTTCTGATTCATAGTCAAATATATGACATCTATCCATTTCAAACCAATAATCGTATTCTATACCATTACCAATTTCTCCTGATTTATCAGAAGGAATTCTTGAAGTATATTGAACACCATTAATTGAAAAATAAGAGAATACTTCATTACCCATTTGTTCAACAACAGATATTTTTCCTTTAGCATAGTTAGCTGTTTCATTAGGATTAGTAATTTTATTTAAGATATTTTCAGGTCTAATACCAAACCATACTTTTTTACCAACATGTGATTTTACTTTTTCAGCTTTTTCTTTAGGTAATAAGAATTCTGTACCAGCAACATCTACATATATTTTTCCATCTTTTTCAGTTAAAGTAGCTTCTAATAAATTCATTGCAGGTGATCCGATAAATCCAGCAACAAATTTATTTTTTGGTTTATTATAAAGATTTAATGGAGTATCAACTTGTTTAATTCTACCAAATTCAAGAACACATATTCTATCTCCCATTGTCATAGCTTCTACTTGATCATGTGTTACATAAATCATTGTAGCAGTTTTTCCCATTTCTTTTAATTGATGATGTAATTGAGTAATTTGAACTCTCATATGTACTCTTAATTTTGCATCAAGGTTTGATAATGGTTCATCAAATAAGAATACTTCCGGATATCTAACAATAGCTCTTCCAACTGCAACCCTTTGTCTTTGTCCTCCAGACATTTCTTTTGGTTTTCTATCTAATAAATCAGTTAACTCAAGCATTTCAGCTGCTTCTTTAACTCTTTTATCTATTTCATCTTTAGGAACTTTAGCAAGTTTTAATCCAAACGCCATGTTATCATATACATTCATATGTGGATATAATGCATAGTTTTGGAAAACCATTGCTATTCCTCTATCTTTTGGAGGTAAATCATTTACTAATTTATCTCCTATCCAAATTTCTCCTCCAGTTATTTCTTCTAATCCAGCAATCATTCTAAGTGTAGTAGATTTTGCACATCCAGATGGACCAACAAATACCATAAATTCTCCATCTTTAATTTCTAAATCAATTCCATGAACAGCTTTAAAACCATTAGGATATGTTTTTTCAACTTTTTTTAAAATTACTCCAGCCAAAGTAATCAACTCCTCTTTTTAAATTTATTATTTTTTCGTACTTTCCCTCTCAATAATTTTGATTGGGATTTGTACTTCTATTGAATCTTTATTATTATTTTCTATTTTATTTATTAATATATTTATTGATTTATAACCTTTTTCATATATTCCTTGATCTATAGTAGAAAGTTGTGGTGTAGTGTATTCACAACCAGGGATATTATCAAATCCAATTATTAAAATATCATCTGGTATTTTATTATATTCTTTATTGAGTCTTTTTATTATACCAATTGCTAAAATATCTGCTAAAGAAACGATGCCATCGATATTTTTATTTTGAGTTATTAGCTCACCTAATATTTTTCCAGAATTAAAATCAATATGTTTACTTTCAAATATTAAATTTCCATCTAATTTTATACCATAGTCTTCTAAAGCACTTTTATAACCAAGATATCTTCTAAAAAAGAGTTCATTTTCTTTTAAAGAACCTGTAGCAAGAGCTATATGTTTACATTTTTTTTTAATTAAATGTTCTGTAGCTAAATAACCACCAAGTGTATCTTCAGAATAGACATAATTTATATTAGGTATTTGTTCAAAATAATTATCAATAAGAAGAATTGGAATATTTAATCTTTGAATTTTTGATATTAAATTACTAGAAAACATTCCTAAAAATATAATACCATCTAGATTTCGTTTTGTTATCCATTCTTCTAAATTATAACTATTATTTATATTTGTAGTAATAATATCATATTCTGGAAAATTTTTAATTCCACTTTGTATTCCATACAAAAGATTTTGTAAAAATGAATTTTCATTATCTTGCTTAAACACAAAACCAATAAGTTTTGAACGTTTTGTCACTAAAGATTTTGCAGTAATATTTGGTTTATAGTTTAATTCTTCGATTAAAGCTAAAATATTATCTCGAGTATCTGTAGAACATTTACTAACTCCATTAATAACATTAGAAACAGTAGAAGGAGATACTCCAGCTAATTTAGCAATATCTTTAATTGTAATTTTTTTCAAATCATTATCACCAACTTTGGTAAAACGTTTTACTAAATCTACATTATTAGTATATATAAAAAATATCAAAAAGTCAATAAAAGTTTAAAAAAAAGATTAAAATTTCAATTATAGAACGTTTAGGTTTTATATTGAAAATATTTTTTTGGTTATATAATTTTTTTAATTAAAACATTTTCAAAAAAATAAAATTATAGTATACTCTTTTTTAGAGAGAAGAAAAATAAAAATAGGAGATGGTAAAATGTATAAGAAATTAGGAGCTACATTAGATAGAAATGGAGTATTTTTTTATTTATGGTCACCAGATATAAAAAGGTGTAAAGTTTATATTTATGATAAAAATGATTCAAATAAAGAGTTAAATAGCTTTTATATGAATAAAAATGGAGAGTATTGGGAATTTTATTTAGAAAATAGCAAAATGAAAGTTTCTACTTTTGATGGATATTTTTATCAATATGAGATAGAACTTCAAAATGGAGAAAAAAGAAGAGGACTTGATCCATATGCTAAATCAATGGCAGGATTTAATCCTCATTTAGAGGATAAAATAGGTAAAGCAGCAATAATAGATATGGAGAGTGAAAAAGCAGGTGAAAAAGACAGAAGTATAGGGATGAATAATCTAAAAAATAGTTTAGAACTTATAGCTTACGAAGTACATGTAAGAGATTTTACTATTAATACTAATGTAGAAGGAAAAGGAACTTTTTTAGGATTTGCAAACTATACAGAAGGAATAGAACATTTAAAGAAATTAGGTATTACACATGTTCAATTTTTGCCTATTCAAAATTATTATACTGTAAATGAAGGAGATAGAGATTTTAGAGATAGAGGAGGAAAATACTATAATTGGGGATATGATCCGCATAATTATTTTACATTAGAGGGATGGTTATCAACTGATGAAAAAGATCCATATACTAGGATAAGAGAATTTAGATATTTAGTAAAAAAATTACATGAAAATGGAATAGGTGTGATAATAGATGTAGTATATAATCATACTTACGGTTATGATATATTTGAAAATATAGCACCAGGAAAATATTATAGATATGATAAAGAAAAAAATATATCATTAAAATCAGGAGCAGGACCATCGCTTGAAACAAGAAATGAAATGGTAAGAAAATTAATTATTGATTCACTAAAATTTTTTGTAGATGAATATGGTGTAGATGGATTTAGATTTGATTTAATGGGATTTATTGATACTAAAACAATAAGAGAAATAAGAAGAGCGTTAGGAGATAATATTATATTACACGGAGAAGCATGGAATTTTACGGACTTAGATGTAAAAGAAGCACCAATAAAAGGTTTTCCAGAATATTACCCTCTTGGGATAGATTTAGCAATGTTTAATGATACAACAAGAGATGCTTATGCAGGAAGAATGGAAAATAAAGGCTTTGTTCAAGGAGATTATTCTCTCGCCTCTATATGTAGAACAGGGATAATAGCAAATTTGATTTATTTTGATAATGGCGGTAAGGATGTAGATATTAATAAAGATATTTACAATAGATTTGCACATTCTCCAAATGAAGTATTGCAATATTTATCTATTCATGATGGTTTTACTTTATGGGATAAGATAAATCTATCATTTAAAGGCAGTAAAGAAGAAAAAATAAAAATATTAAAGCAAGCAAGTGTGATGTTATTTACATCTCAAGGAAAGATTATTATACATGGAGGAGTAGAAATAGCTCGAACAAAACCACTTGCAAAAGATGACCCAGAATCAAATAGAGCCCATACTTCAGAAAATATTATTGAAATAGAAGATACTTTAGGAATAAAACATTTTCATGAAAATACATATGCTTCATCAGATTTTGTAAATATGTATAGATGGAATAGAAAAAATGATAAAGATTTTAAAAAAGTATATGAGTATTATTGTGGACTTATAAAAATGAAAAGAGCTATAAAAGGATTTAGATATCAATATACAGAAAATATTCAAAAAGCAGTGAGATTTATTGACAAAGATATGTCTATAGACAATAATAAATATATTGCATTTATTATTAATAATACTTTAGAAAAAGATAATATTGATGAAACTAATTTTAAATATCTATTGGTTGTTCATAATGTAAAAAAAGATGAATTAATTATAAAAAATATGTTTATAGACAAAAATACAAAAATTATATTAGATGGAGAAAAAGCGGGTATAGAGCATATAGAAAATAGTAAAGTAATTGTTAAAGATGGTGAAGTGAGAATACCAGCACATACATCAGTAGTTCTTGCAAAATAGAAAATAAAAATATAAAAACATATTTAAAAGAATGTTTTAGCAAATAATAGCAAAAACATTCTTTTATTTATTTAATTAATGTGCTAAAATAATCAAAAGAATAAAGGATATTTGAATATAAAGGGTATATAAAAGTAGAGGGTGAAAATCAAAAAAAGAGGGTGATAAAAATGTTAAATAGAGTACTTGTATATTTTTCATCAGAGGAAGAGGTAGATTATTTACTAAGTTTTATGGAAGTATTAAAGAAAAAATATAAAAATATTGAAATAACAGGAATTTATGTAAAAGATATAAGTAAGTATGATGTAATACCACCAATGGTAGAAGGATTAGTAATAGACAGTACAAATAATTATATATTATCAGAGTGGAATGAGCTTGAACAAAAACATGAAAAGCAGATAAAAGAAAAATTTTTAAATAAAATAGAAGGAGAATTTTATACAAAAGAAGGAAACGCTTCTGATGAATTGTTAGAAGAGATGAAATTGCATGACCTTCTTATTTTTGCAAAAGAAATATACTTAAAAAATGAAATAAAGAATATATTTAAACTTCATTATAAACCTATAATTGCAGTACCTAAATTAGCACATTATAATTTTGAAAAAATTTTAATAGCTGATGACAATGGTTTGAATATAAATAAATCATTTTTTGAATTTATAAAATTATTTGATGATATAAAAGAATTCACAGCATTAAGTATAAACAGTGAAACTGAATCGAAGAAAGATTTGAATATATATTTAAATAAAATAGATAAAAAGATAAACTATAAAGAAGAAATAGGGAATGAAGTAGAAATATTAAAAGATTATGCATACGAAGCAGATATATTAGTTATAGGAAACCTTAGATATTCGTTTATTTTAGAAAAACTTACAGGGAAAATAGGAGTAAAAATAATTGAAAAAATAAATAAACCTATATTTTTATTTTAAAAATTAAAAAAATTAGGAGTAGTAAATGAAAATATTAATACTTAGTGATAGTCATTCACATTTTGAAAATATATATAGTATTTATAATAAAGAAAATCCAGATAAAGTTATTTTTGCTGGTGATTATGCTAAAGATGGAAAAGAATTAAGTTTTGCAGTAGATAGAGAAGAAGATTTTTATATAGTAAAAGGTAACTGTGATTTTTTTGATTTTCATACAAAAGAAATTATAGAAATAGAACTATTAAATAAAAAATTCCTTATAACTCATGGACATCTTTTTGCAGTAAAGAAAAATTATGATATAATACAAAAAGAATCTGAAAATAAAGGATACGATATAGTGATATTTGGTCATACACATAGAGCTTATTATGAAAAGTTAAAGGATATTCATTATTTTAATCCAGGTGCAGCAATAAATGGAGAATATGGAATACTTTTATTAGAAGATGAAAAAATAGAATTTATACATAAAAAATTATAATTTATATAGAGCAAAAATTTTTAGGAGGCAAAATGAAAGATAAGCTATTAGAATTAAGAAAAGAAGCAGAAGAGCTTATAAAAAAAGTAGAATCAAGTAAAGAACTTGATGATATTAGAGTACAGCTTTTAGGGAAAAAAGGAAAAATAACAGACATAATGAAAGGGATGAAATCATTATCTAATGATGAAAGACCTGTTATTGGTAAACTTGTAAATGAGATAAAATCAGATATAACAAAATTATTAGAAGTAAGATTAAAAGAATTATCAGAAAAAGAAAAATTAGAAAGAATAGAAAATGAGTTTATTGATATAACATTACCTAGTAGAAAAATAGGAAAAGGTGGATATCATCCTGTAACAGAAACACAAAACTTATTAAAAAGAATATTTACAGAAATGGGATTTGATATAGCTGATGGACCAGAAGTTGAAGATACATATTATAACTTTGATGCATTAAATATTCCTGAAACTCATTCATCAAGAGACTTACAAGATACATTTTATATAGCTGATGATGTAGTACTTAGAACACATACATCACCAGTACAAATTAGATATATGAAAGAGCATAAACCACCATTTAGAATGATAGCAACAGGTAGAGTATATAGATCAGATTATGATGTATCTCATACTCCTATGTTTCATCAGATAGAAGGATTAATGATAGGAGAAAATATATCATTTGCAAATTTAAAAGCTATACTTACAGAATTTGTAAAAAAAGTATTTGGAGATACTAATGTAAGATTTAGACCACATTTTTTTCCATTTACAGAACCATCAGCAGAGATGGATGTAGAGTGTGTAATATGTAAAGGTAAAGGATGTAGACTTTGTAAGCATACAGGATGGCTTGAAATAATGGGATGTGGAATGGTAGATCCTGAAGTGCTAAAAGAGGGCGGATATGATCCCAAGGAAGTATCTGGATTTGCATTTGGTATGGGAATAGAAAGAATAGCAATGCTTAGACATGGAATAGATGACCTTAGAGCATTTTATGATAATGATATGAGATTTTTAAAACAGTTTAAAAAATAATACGGAGGATTGATATGCTAATTTCTTTAAAATGGTTAAAAGATTATATAGAAATAAAAGAAAATATAAATGAATTAGAACACGCTCTGACTATGATAGGTCAAGAAGTAGAAGCTATTGAAGAACAAGGAAAAAATTTAGAAAATGTTGTAGTAGGTCAAATTATAGAGTATGGAAAACATCCTGATTCTGATAAACTAACTTTATTAAAAGTAGATACAGGAGATGAAGTAGTACAAATTATTTGTGGAGCGACAAATCATAAAAATTTAGATAAAGTAGCAGTAGCTAAAATAGGCGCTATACTTCCAGGAGATTTTAAAATCAAAAAAACTAAAATTAGAGGAGTAGAATCGCATGGAATGCTTTGTTCTGAAAAAGAGCTCGGAATAGGAGAGTCTCATGAAGGAATTATGATTTTATCAGAAGATGCAAAAATTGGTACTCCGTTAAAAGATTATTTAGAATTAGATGATGTAGTGTTTGAATTAGAAATTACACCAAATAGACCAGATTGTTTATCTCATTTAGGAATAGCAAGAGAGATAGCAGCTTATTATAATAGAAAAGTAAAATATCCTACAGCGAATTTTACAACTTTATCAGAAAATATAGATAGTAATTTAAAAGTTACTATAGATGATAAAGAAGGATGTAAAAGATATGTAGCTAGAATTATAAAAAATGTAGAAATAAAAGAGTCACCAAAATGGTTACAAACAAAATTAAAAGCAATAGGAATTAAGCCTATAAATAATGTTGTAGATATAACAAATTATGTAATGATGGAATATAATCAACCAATACATGCATTTGATTATAATAAAATAAATAATGGAGAAATTATTGTAAGAAAAGCAAATGAAGGAGAAAAAATAATAACTCTTGATGGAGAAGAAAGAAATCTAAGTCAAAAAGATATTGTAATAGCAGATAATCAAAAAGCTATAGCAATAGCGGGAGTAATGGGAGCAAAAAATAGTGAAATTGATGAAAATACAAAAAATGTAGTAATTGAAGTAGCTTATTTTAATCCTGTATTAATTAGACAAACATCAAAAAGATTAGTTCTTTCTACAGATGCATCTTATAGATTTGAAAGAGGAGTAGATATAGAAAATGCTACAGTAGTAGCAAATAGAGTAGCATCATTAATATCTGAAATAGCAAATGGAGATGTAGTAGAAGGTGTTATTGATAAATATTTCGAAAAATATCAAGAAAAAGAAGTAACATTAAATATAGAGAGATTAAATAAATTTGTAGGAAAAGAAATAAGTATAGAAGATATAGGTAAAATATTTATTGGACTTAATTTTCAAATTGTTGAAAGTAGAGATAATATAATAACAATCATTCCACCTTCATATAGAGGAGACATTACAAGAGAAGCAGATTTATTTGAAGAAATTATAAGAATGTATGGGTTTGAAAATATAGAAGATAAATTACCTAATGAAACTGTAAAAAGTGGAACTGTTTATAAAGAAACAGAAGCTATAGATAGAGCTAAAAATTATTTAGTAAGTTCAGGACTACAAGAAGTAATTAATTATAGTTTTATTCCAGAAGAAATAATTAGTTTTATGGGATTTGATATAAATAATTGTGTGAAATTAAAAAATCCTATTGTAGAAGATTTTGCTATAATGAGACCGACTTTAATTTATTCCTTACTTTTAAATATTAGAGATAATCTTAATAGAAATATTAATGATTTAAAAATATTTGAAATAGCTAAAACATTTGAAAAAGATGAGAAATTAGCAATTGAAATACCTAAAATAGCAATAGCTCTTGCAGGATCTAAAGATAGAAATATATGGGATATAAAACCAAAATCTTATGATTTTTATGATATAAAAGCCTATGTAGAATCAATACTTGAAAGTTTTGGAATGAAATCTTATCAATTAATAAGAAGTAATAACTCGATGTATCACCCAGGAAGAAGTGCAGATATTATGGTAGGAAGAGATTTAGTTGGTACATTTGGAGAAATACATCCTGATTTTGCTGAAAAAATGGATATAAAAAGAGAGAGAGCCTATGTAGGAGAGCTAGATCTTGAAAAAATATTAAAGTATGGTAAAGATAAAATAAAATATGAAGGTATAGTAAAATATCCAGCAGTACAAAGAGATTTGGCAATTGTAGTAGATAATAGTGTATTAGTAGGAAATATGTTAAAAGATATAGAAAAATCATCAAATTTAATTGAAAAAGTAGAACTTTTCGATGTATATGAAGGTGAAAAAATAGAAACTGGTAAAAAATCAGTAGCAATAAATATTGTACTTAGAGATAAAAAAGGAACTTTAGAAGAAGATACAATAAATAAAACTATAGAAAAAATATTAGGAATTGTTAAGAAAAAACATAATGGAGAATTAAGAAGTAAATAAAAAAAGAGTCTATTTTTAGACTCTTTTTTTATTTTATATAGTTTTAATAATTTATTTGAGTTAATATATGACTTTAATAAATAATTTTAAAAATATTTTAGTTAAAGAAAAAATATGATAAAATATATATTAAGTAAGACATTAAATTATAGATAAAAAATAAGGAGAAATTAAATATGGAGATAGCATATTTTGCAGGAGGATGTTTTTGGGGAATAGAATATGAATTTCAACGAATAAAAGGAGTAATAGACACTGAGGTAGGTTTTATGGGAGGGCATGTAAAAAATCCTACTTATAAAGAAGTATATACAGATAATACAGGACATGCAGAGACAGTAAAAGTTATCTATGATGAAAATATAGTAACTTATAGGGAATTATTAGAAGAATTTTTTAAAATGCATGATCCAACGAGTTTAAATAAGCAAGGAAAAGATAATGGTACTAGGTATAGAAGCGAGATCTTTTATACTAACGAAAATCAAAAAAAAGAAGCTAACGAGTTTATCAGGTATATAGAAGATATAAAATTATATTCTAAAAAAATAGTAACAAAAATATCAAAAGCGAATGACTTTTATCCTGCAGAAGAATATCATCAAAATTATAAAGTGAAAATATATAAGAAAAAACGATTTTTACATAGAACTTTTAGAATAACAGTAATTTTGATTACTTTTTTCTTACTTGTTTTTATTAAATTATATCTAAGTTAATATATATAAACAAAAATAAAGAGGTGTAAAAGTGGAAAGTATAAAAGAGATTTATAAAATAGGAAATGGACCGTCAAGTAGTCATACTATGGGACCACAGAAAGCAGCAAAATTATTTTTAGAAAAAAATCAAGAAGCAAAAAAATTTATAGTATATTTATATGGTAGTTTAGCAGCTACAGGAAAAGGACATTTAACAGATTGGATAATAAAGAAAACATTAGGAGAAGATAAAACAGAAGTTATTTTTAAACCAGAGATAGTAAAAGAATTTCATACAAATGGAATGTGTTTTGAAGCGTATAATAAAGAAAATGAATTAATTGATAACTTTGAAGTATATAGTGTAGGTGGAGGCACAATAGTATCAAAAGGTGAAAAAATAGATGAGAAATCTATTTATGAATACGATAAATTAGAAGATATTATTAATTGGTGTGAAGAAAATAATAAAGAATTATGGGAATATGTAGCTGAAAGAGAAGATGATGATATATTTGAATATCTTGAAAAAATATGGAATATAATGAATGAAGCAATTGAGAGAGGAATACAAAAAGGAGGAGTACTTCCAGGAGAATTAAAATATCCTAAAAAAGCATCGATGTTTTATAAAAAATCAAGAATGCAAAGAGGTAGAATGAAATCGACAGGACTTACATTTGCATACGCTCTTGCTGTGTCAGAAGAAAATGCAATGGGAGGACTAGTTGTAACGGGCCCAACATGTGGTTCATCTGGAGTTATACCAGCAGTACTTCGTTCATTAAAAGAAGAGTATGCTCTTACCGTTGAAGAAATAACAAAAGCATTAGCAGTAGGTGGACTTATAGGAAATCTTATTAAAAAAAATGCATCTATATCTGGAGCAGAAGTAGGATGTCAAGGAGAAGTAGGATCTGCATGCTCTATGGCAGCAGCAATGACAACGTATATTATGGGAGGAAATAATAAACAAATTGATTATGCAGCAGAAATGGCAATGGAACATCATTTAGGAATGACGTGTGATCCAGTAGGTGGTTATGTTCAAGTACCATGTATAGAAAGAAACGCTGTAGCAGCAATTAGAGCTATAAATTCAGCAGAGTATACATTATTTACTGATGGAAGCCATAGAGTAAGCTTTGATGAAGTGGTAATAACAATGAAAGAAACGGGAATAGATTTGAAAAATGAATATAAAGAAACATCTATAGGTGGACTTGCAAAATTTAAATTAAATAAAAAATTGTAATTTAAAAGAGAAAGTGATATATTAAAAATAAATATTACTTATTATAAATAAAGAGATAAAAAAACTAAATAAAATTTTTTTAAATCAATAGGAAAAATTTATCAAACATTAAGAAAATAATTAAGGAATTATTAAAAGATGACAACATTAAAAAAATAAAATTATACCAGGTTTAAAATAAGAGTAACAACTATAGAAATTTACTAAGAACTGCAAGATTTGTTTATAATTTAATCTTTGTAAAGTAATAAAAATTCTAAAAAATTGCATAGATTGAAACGTAAAATATCAAGAAAATTTAAATTAAGTAAAGAAGGGAGGAAGTTCGTCAAAACTTGTAATATCATAAAACTCAAAACACAAAGTAGATTACTTTATAGAAAATTATATAATATTAGAAATGATTATTTAAATCAAGTAATTATTAAAATAATAAAAATCAAAGCAATAAGAGTATCTATAGAAAAAAGTATCTAATTATAGTAAAATTAATAAAGTAGTCTAAATGAAATATATTAAATAGCAAAGTAAAGAAATTTATAGAGTTTTATAAGGTTTTGGCAACAGTGTATTCTATGGTTATTGTAAGAAGACAACTAATGATAGGTGATAAGCTTATTCAAGAAGGGCTTATAACGGAAGAGCAACTTCAAATAGCACTTATCGAACAAAAGAAAGTAAAAGAAAAATTAGGAGAAACACTAATAAATTTAGGACATATTAGAGCAGATCAACTTTTACCGATTTTATCAGAGCATATTGGTGTTGGGAGTATAATTATTAATTATAGTGATATAGATGAAGAGTTAATGGAAAAATTGCCTTCTGAATTTATGCATGATAATTCAGTTATTCCTATTAGGAAAGAAGGAAATAAACTTTTAGTGGCATTTGCAGATCCGACTAATGTATTTTTAGTAGACGAAGTACAGATGAGAACAAAAGAAGTAATAAAACCTATATTAGCATTAAAACGAAATATCCAAGAGATAATAATAGAATATGAAACAAGAAAAAATAATCAAACAAATGAAGATGTTGACAGTATATTATCTGAATTAGAACATATGACAGATGAAGATAAAGAGTTTGCAAATGAAGTAGAAGAATTAGAAAGTGGATTGTCATCAGAAAGCGCACCAGTAATAAGAGTGGTAAATGCCATAATAGGAAAGGCTGTAAAAATAGGAGCAAGTGATATCCATATAGAACCTTATAGTAAAACGGTAAGAGTAAGATGTAGGGTAGATGGAGTATTGATAGAATTAAATAGCTTTCCAAAATCAGCATATAATGCAGTAGTATCAAGGATAAAAATAATGTCGGATCTTGATATAGCGGAAAAAAGGCTTCCACAAGATGGAAGATTTAGAATAAGAGCAAATGGAAGAAATATAGATTTTAGAATTTCAACATTACCTATAATCAGTGGAGAAAAAGTTGTAATGAGGATACTTGATAAAGGAGCACAAAAATTAGATTTAGATTTATTAGGATATGATGAAGAAGATTTGAGGAGAATACGTTCAGTATTAAAAAAACCATATGGAATGTTTTTAGTAACAGGACCAACTGGAAGTGGAAAATCAACTACACTATATTCAGCGCTTATGGAAGTAAATAGTGGGGATATAAATATTTCTACTGCAGAAGATCCAGTAGAATATGAGATAGAAGGAATAAATCAAGTACATTGTAGACAAGAAATAGGGTTAGATTTTGCTACAGCATTACGTTCATTTCTTCGTCAAGATCCCGATGTAATAATGGTGGGAGAGATAAGAGATAGAGAAACAGCAGAAATATCAATAAAAGCAGCGCTTACAGGGCATTTACTTTTATCAACGTTACATACCAATGATGCACCAAGTACAATTAATAGACTTTTAAATATGGGAATAGAGCCATTTATGATATCATCTAGTTTACTTGCAGTTACAGCACAGAGATTAGCTAGAAAAATATGTCCACATTGTAAAACAGAAAAAACATATAATAAAGAAATGTTTTTAAGTATAAATTTAGATTACGAAGAATATAAAAATATACCATTTTATTATGGAGAAGGTTGTAGTAAATGTAATGGTACAGGATATAAAGGAAGAGTTGGGTTACATGAAATAATGGTACTTGATGATGATCTTAGAGATCTTATATCTGCTAGAGCATCTACAAAAGAGATTAGAGAAACAGCAAAAAGAAATGGAATGAAAACACTTCGTAAAAGAGCTTTAGAAAAAGCTTTAAAAGGTGAAACAACATTAGAAGAAGTACTTAGAGTTACACTTATCTAAAGGGGGAATAAAGGTTGCGGTATAGTTATCAAGGTATAGACAAAAAGGGTAAAAAATATAGAGGTGAGAGAGAGGCTAACAGCATATCTGAACTTCGAAAAAAATTAAAAAAAGAGGGAATAAACTTAGTAAAAGCAGTACCTATAAAAAAAGGTGGGAAAAAAAGAAAAAAAAATAGTATATTTAGTACAATAAAAAGAAAAGAAATAGTTCTTTTTACTAGACAACTTGCAACAATGCTTGATGCAGGGATACCACTTCTTAGAACTATTAGTATTTTGACAGAACAAAATGAAAATATAAAGTTTAAAGAAATATTAGAAGGAGTAGTAAGAGATTTAAACAGTGGTGTAGATTTATCAACATCTATTGCAAAATATCCAAATCAATTTGATAAATTATATGTAAATATGGTAAAAGCTGGAGAAGCATCAGGATCATTAGAAACAGTATTAAAAAGACTTGCAAAAAGTATGGAAGAGTCTGAAGAGATAAAAGGAAAAGTAAAAGGAGCGATGACTTATCCTATAATAGTAATATTAATATCAATTATAATAGTATTTGGACTTATGTCGTTTGTTGTACCTAGATTTAAGATGATGTTTGATCAATTTGGAAAAGATTTACCTAGTTTTACACAATTTATATTTAATGTAAGTGATTTTTTTGCTAAAAATTGGATAATTATATTAGGGTTAACAGGAGTAGGATTATTTTTAATATATAAATATATATCTACAGAGAAAGGAAAATATAATTTCCATAAATTTATATTAAAATTACCAATTTTTGGACCATTGAATAGAAAAGTAGCAGTTTCAAGATTTACAAGAACTATGTCTACTCTTCTTGAAAGTGGAGTAAATATATTAACTGCATTTGAAATAGCAGGTGATACGTCAGGAAATACTGTTATATCTAAGGTTATAGAAAAGTCTAAAATAAGTATAAGAGAAGGAAATACATTAGCAAAACCATTAAAAGAAAGCGGAGAATTTCCTATAATGGTTACTCAAATGATAGAAGTAGGAGAAGAAAGTGGAACACTTATAGATATGCTAGCTAAAGTGTCAGATTTTCAGGATGTAGAAGTAAATGAAACTATTCAACAAGCATTAGCAGCATTAGAACCTTTAGCAATATTAGTAATGGCAGTATTCGTTGGAAGTATAGTAATAGGTTTATTTTTACCACTTACACAAATAAGTGATTTAGTAGGATAAAAATCTAGGAGGTTAAAATGATACTAAAAGTAGAAAATCTTACTAAAATATATAAAGAAAAAGATATATTTAAAAATTTAAAAGGGAAAAAATATAGTCTTGGAATAAAAGATATCTCATTTTCTGTAAATGAAGGTGAGATATTTTCAATAATAGGGTTAAACGGTGCAGGAAAAACAACACTTTTAAAATGTATATTAGGACTTTTAGAGTATGATAGTGGAAAAATAGAAATATTTGGCGAAAACATGCTTATAAACAAAAATAAAAAATATATTGGATATCTGCCTGAAATATCTTATTATCCAAAAGATTTAAAACTTATAGATATAATGAATTTTTATGGTTATTTATATGAGTTAGCTGGAAGTGAATTAAAATATAGAATAGATGAAGTATTAGATAGATTTGATATAAAACAATACAAAAATAAACGACTAGAAGAGTTTTCTAAAGGAATGCTTCAAAAAGTAGGACTTGCACAATCACTAATGAATAAACCAAAATTATTGTTTTGGGATGAACCAATGTCTGGGCTTGATCCAATAGCTAGAAAAAAAGTAATAGATATAATAAAAGAGTTGAAAGAAAAAGGAACTACTGTATTTTTAAATACACATATTTTAGATGATATAGAAAAAATAGGTGAAAGAATAATTATAATAAATAAAGGTAAAATAGTAGAGGAAATTAATATAAAAAAAGATAAAATTCAAAATTTAGAAGAATATTTTATAGAAAAAATAAAAGGTGATAGTAATGAAAAATAAAAGTCTAGTAATAGCAAAATATACAGCAAAAGAAAATTTATCAAATAAAATAGCTATAGGTTTTTTGGTTTTTTCTATTATACTTTTATTTGGATTTAGTATATTAAAAGAATTAACTATAGATAATAACTTAGAAATGGTAAAAGATATAGGACTATTTTTTATTGAGAGTTTTTTACTTCTAATTACTGTATTTTTATCATCAAGTATTATTATAAAAGCGCATAAAGACAAATCAATATATTTAATACTTACAAAACCTGTAAATAGAAGTGAATATGTATTTGGAATTTTTTTAGGTATATTATCAATTATATTTTGTTATGAGTTTTTTTTAGGTGGAATATTAACATTAGTATTAAAATTTCAAGGTTATATGTTTAATAAAATTTATTTTTTATCGTATTTATATATTTTGTATAAATTTATTATTCTTATATCTATTGGGATATTATTTTCTTTAATTTCTGATTCTTATATTACGGGGAATATATTTACTTTTCTTATATATTTTATAGCACATGCTAGTTATGATATAAAAAATATAATGGAAAAAACAGGAGATATACTGATAAAAACTATTATGAAAATTTTGTATTTTATTATGCCAAAATTTCATTATTTAAATTTAAGAGACAATTTGGATTATAATTATATTTTTGATTATATGGATTTTTTATATGTTATTTTTTATACAATTTTAGTGCTTATAATATCAGTAATTATATTTAATAAGCGTAAATTATAGGTGATAAATATGTATAATAGAAAAAATAATATTCAAAATAAATTTTTTACAAAATATTTTTTAATAATAATAATTTTGTTATTTTTTGTAAAAACAAATATTTTTATAGAGAATAGAGAAAAAGAAATTTTTAAAGATAAAAGTGTTAAAGAAAAAAATTATGATGTGTTTTTATATAAAATATTTGGAATAAAAAAAGCAGCAACTTCATTATTATGGATAAAACAAAGCTTAGAAATAGGAACGCCATTTAATAATAGTGTAGAGATAGAAACGAAAAAAATATATGAAACAAGTCTAAAAATAGCAGAATTATCACCATATTTTTTACAAAATTATTATATTAGTTCATCAATTTTAGCATTTATTAATAGATATAAAAAATATAATATGGCAAGTAGTATATTAGTAAAAGGGGTAGAATATAATAAAGAAAATGAATTATTAAGAAAATATTTAATAGTAATAGGAGGGTTAAAAGGAAATAATTTTGATAAAGTAGAAAGAGTAATAAATGAAATATTAAATGAAAGATATGATATAGAATTAATAAAATACTTGATAAAAGTGTATGAAATGAGGTATAAAGATAATAGCAGTAAAATACTTTTATCAAAAATAGAACGTTATTTGAAAATAATATTGAAATACGGAAATAGTAAAGACAAAGAGTACGCAATACGAAAAATTTACGAATACAAAACAGTATACAAAATAAAAAAATGAATAAAAAAAATAAAATTATTCTTTAAATTTGAGAAAGAATATGATAGAATAATAAAAGGAGTTTTTCGGAAATATCTATATTTATAATTAAGAAATCAATATCAAAAAGAGTTTATATTTAAGTAAATATAAAGTATATATTGGTACATATTAGAGAAAAAAATATTTTATTTATAGTTTAAAAAATCAAGAAAAATTTCAGTTGTTGATTTATAAAAAATATTTATTCACATTTGTATAATTACTTACTTTCAAAGAAAATTTTTATGGATTTTAAAATTATAGTTATTTATAAAAATAAAAAGTTTTTAATAAGCTTTAAAAATAAAGCTAAAGTTAAATAAAATATAAGGAGGATGAATTTTATGAAAAAAACATTAAAAAATGGATTTACGTTAGTGGAACTTATGATAGTAGTAGCAATAATAGCTATTCTATCAGCTGTAGCGGTACCAAGATTTGGAAAACAAATACAAAAAGCAAAAGATGCAAAAGCCTTATCTTTAGTAGGTAACTGGAGAAGTGCTTCAACACTTTATTATACTGATCATGAAGGTGATTATGCTACTGATTTTGGAGATTTAGCTGAGGCTGTAGACACTCAAACACAAAATCAAACTTTTGAAAAAGGAACAACAACAACTGTTTCAGAATCAAGTACTGTAACTGAAGCAGATATAGTAGCGGGTTCACCATCATCTATTACTATTAAATATGAAGGAAGTGCATCTGATGGAGCAATTAATATTACTACAAGTGGAACTAATACATCAGGAAAAACTTGGTCAGATTTATAATATATAAATTCAAAAAGACGGTAAAACCGTCTTTTTGATACAATATAGTGAGGGTATAATGAATAAAAAAAATGGATTCACATTAATAGAACTTATGATAGTTGTATCTATTATAGCTATATTATCATCTATTACTGTTCCAAAATTTGGAAAACAAATACAAAAAGCAAAAGATGCTAGAGTATTAACAGTACTATCAGCATTTAGAAGTGGTGTAACAATATATCAAACTGATGATCCAGATTTTCAGCCACCAAGCACAATACTAGATATAGTTACTTATTTATCTAATAATATAAAAAGTCAAATGGCAACTGGAATAAATTCTGGAAATGTTACATCATTACAATTTAAAGCAGGAACAGTAAAAAAAGATGATGGTACAGAAAGTGTGGGTCGTGGTGATTTTAGTGGTGAAAAAAATATAGCGGAGCTATATTATAATTCAATAGTTGGAGAATTATACATAGATGGGACAACGGGTAGTGGTATCGATTTTAAAGATACAAAAGGAAAAAAATGGAATGAGTATTAGAGAGGGGAACAAATTTTGCTAATATTTTATGTATTTTTATTAGGACTTATTGTGGGTAGTTTTTTAAATGTATGTATTTATAGAATTCCTAGAGGGGCAAGTGTAAGTTTCCCTCCGTCTCATTGTCCAAATTGTAAAGAACCAATAAAATGGTATGATAATATACCAGTTTTTTCATATCTTCTATTAAGAGGAAGATGTAGAGTATGTAAAATAAAAATATCTTTTATTTACCCTGTAATAGAAATAATTACAGGGATATTGTATTTATTAGTGTATTTTAAATATGGATTTACTATTTTAACTGTAAAATATATTATTTTTGTATCTATACTTATAGTACTTGGTATGATAGACTTACAAACATATTATTTACCAGAAAAATTAACATTTTCATTAATATTTTTAGGGTTTGCATTAGCCTTTATAAGTGATATTACAATATTACAATCATTTTTAGGAGCAGCAACTTATTTATTTCCATTTTTTATGATTTATGCGTATGGCGAATCTATACTTCATAAAAGTATTTTAGGATTTGGAGATTTAGAATTAGTAGCTGGAATAGGTGCTTTTATTGGATATAGAGGTTATTTTGAGTTGCATTTATTTTTTACTATTAGTTTTGTAATAGGAGCTATTGTGAGTGTAATTTTACTTATAAAAAAGCAAAAAGGAAGAAAGGATATGATACCTTTTGGACCATTTTTAGTATTAGCAGCAATAATTATGATATTAAAATAAAAAAGCTAATAAAAATATATAAAGAATTAAGTATAAATTCATAAAGAAAAAATTGTCATTAGATAATAGATACTTCTATTTTTAATTTATAGAATAAACAATACTTGTAGAGAAAGTAACAGCTAATAAAATATTAAAAAAATTAGAAAAAATTATATAGTTGTAACGTAAAGTATCTAGAAATACGAAATAAATAAAGAGGGGGGAAGTTTGTCAAAACCAGCAACATTATAAAACGTAAAAAATATACTTATATTAGTTCATAGAAGATCATCTAATATTTATGATAACTATTTATCAAGTGACTACTAAGATTAAAGTTATAATACTTAATTAATTTAAAGTTAAGTTTAAAAAAATTGTATCATTTGTAAAAATAAGGTATGTTGAACAGAGGGTTAAAGAGGTTTTATAAAGTTTATAAGGTTTTGACAACAAGAATATGAAGAGAAGAGAGGGGTATTCACTATTAGAAGTAATAATTGCATTAGCTATATTTTCTATAGCTATTTTTCCTATTCTTTCCGTATACCCTTCAATCTTTAAAATGTCAGAGAAAGCAGATCAAAATGAAGAAGTAAGTAGATTAGCTTTTACTATGATAGATTATGTAAAATCAAGAGGATATAATAATCTAAAAATCATTGTAGATAATAATGGCGGTACATATAGTGGGAAATATGTATTTAAAAAAGATAGTTTAGAATCTACAGCATATATCATTGATACTAGTGTTAGTGGTTATCAGAATTTTGAATCAGATTTTAATTTAACTACAACAGCTTCTGGAATAGATCATTTATTTATTTTATCATCTAAAAGTGTTGATCTCTCAAAAACTGTTATATATTTAAGATTAGATAAAAAAGGTGTAGGATTAGAAGGGGGTAATAAATATTATAATCCATTAACAGATAAAGAAGAAGATACTTATCCAGGATATGATGAATATATATATGGAAGTGTTATAATCGGTACAGGAGATGCTAATTCTAATAATATAACAGGAAAAGAAAAAGAATATTTTCTTACTTTTGTAGTATCACCAATAGAAAATTGGGGGAATTAGGGTGAAACGAGAAAATTGTTTAAATGAAAACAATATAAAAAAGAATGGATTTTCTTTAGTTGAGTTAATACTAGCGATAGCAATAACTACAATAATATTGTCATTAATAATTCCATTTACTTTATCGTTTAGTAAAAATCATAAAAGACAAGAAGAGATAAATAATATGGATTTGGAAATGAGTAAGACAGTTGACATAATAAAAAAAGTAGTACGTTCATCTCAAAATTACAATGGAAATAAAGCAATAATAACACCTATAGAAGGGACAACCTCTTCAGCTTTGGTTTTGACTACAACGGTTTTAAACTCATCAGGTATATATATTCCTTATTGGGTGAAATTTGAAATAGTAGGAAATGAACTTAAAGTTGGGGAAAGTGATACATCTTCTTCAAGTATAGTAGCTTCAGATACAATATTATCAAATGTAGAAGATGGATATTTTTTATATGATAAAAATGTAGTTGTAATATATTTAAAACTTAAAAATGGTGATTATACAAGAACTATAAGAGATTCTGCTGTTACAAGAATAGATTTTAATTTTTAGAGGTGGACTATGAATAATAAAAAAATAGAAAAAAATGGTTCAGCCCTTATATTAGTAATTTTACTTTTGTCTTTTTTTATGGCGATATCATTAAATTTACTTTATATGTCAGAAGAAAAAGGTAAAAGAGCTGGATATAAAATAGTAGGACAGAAACATTTAAGCTATATAGATGAAAGCTCAAGTATAGGATATTATGAACTTTACTTAGCTGATAAATATGTGAAATTGGGATATATTTATGATGATACAAATACTATATTTACAGGAAGCAAAAAAGATTATTTTGGTAAAAAAGCAAAATATGAAAACTATAGTTCACTAGGATATTTTCCAAGCATACCTACAACGTCGGAACCTGCTATAGCGGGAGTAGTAATAGGAAATTATATAGATTATTTTACATCATATTGGAATGTTGATTTTAATAGTACGGATCAAGCAATTATAATTTTAGAAAACAAAACTTCAGGAAAAGTAGATAATAGAACTTGGACTAATTATGAAAATAAAGTAGTAAAATTATGGTATGATCCAAGTACTACAAAACAAAGTATAGGCGGATATAAATTATTAGATATTACTTATCCTAATGGGATGTCTGATTTTTCTAGTTTTACTAGTGGAAACAATTATGATTTTGAAGTAAAATATATTAAAACTTTGGTATTTCCTGAAATAATAGAAAGTGGTAAAAAAATAGTTGAGGAAAGTATCTATGATATTAATGTATATCAATCAATTAGTCTAGAAACCTTGGCGGGATATTCTAGTAGTACAACAATAGATAAGGATAAAATTAATATTATTTCTCAAAACATTGATAAAATAGAGGTAATAAAAAGAAAAAAATAGGTAGGAGGATTAAATTATGTCAAAATTAGAAAATTATATGGAAATAATGGTTGATGAAGCAGTAGAATCTTTTTTAAATAATAATCCAGATATAAGAAAAAATGTATCAGAAAGAGATATATTAGATGTAAAAGCATATTCATTAAACAAATTACCAGCACATTATATTACAACATTAAAAGGTTATACATTTACAAAGTTAGGAGAAATAAATATACAAACGAAAGTAAGTATATTAAAAGTAGTAGTTGAAGCTTTTGAAAGAGTTTTAAGCAATAGAAATAAGGGGTGATTAATTTGTTTTTTAAAACAAAAGTAGATGGAGCTATAGATATAGGAACCACTGCAATTAAAGGGCTTAAACTAAAAAAAAATAAAATAGAGAAAATGACTCTTTTAGAATTATCACAAGGAACAATATTAAATGGGGATATAGTGGATTATGATAAATTTACTAATAGATTAAAAGAATTAGTAGAATTAGTAGAATTAAAAAATAAAAATGTAGTTATCTCATTACCTGTACAAGATTTTTTTGTGAAATTTTTAAGTATTCCATTAGTGGATGATAAAGAAAAAATGGCGATTATAGAAGGAGAGTTAGAAGAACTTATTCCAAATTTTATACCAGAAGATTTTATAACAGAATTTATATCTTTAAATTTTGTAGGAGATAACGAAGAAGTAATAGCAATTACAATAAATAAGGATAAAATAAAAAATTTAATAGAAATAGCGACTGCTGCAAAACTATCAATTGTAAAAATAATACCTGATTTTATATCTTTATACAATTTTTTACAATTTCAAAAAGAAAAAGATAAAATTGAACCTGAAGAAAGTATAATGGTAGTAGACATAGGAGCAGAAGCTACAAAGCTTTTTATTGAAAAAGGTGGAGATATAAAACTACAGAGAATTATTGCTATTGGTGGAAATGATCTAAATGATATTATTACTCGTATTTATAATATTGATTATATCGAAGCAGAAAGAATAAAAAAAAGTTTAGAACTTGCAAAAGATGAATATAATAACGATATTGAAAATGAAAATGATAGGCAACTTTTTCAAGAATTAGCAAAACTTATCAGTCAATTAGAAAAACAATTAAAAGTATCAATAGAATTTTATGTAAGTCATGAAAGTACACCTGGGCTTGATAAAATATATATAACAGGTGGAGGAACTCTAATTAAAGGTTTTAGAAACATATTAAAGAAATCCTTAGAAGTAGAGATTGATGATTTTAGTTATAGTAAAATTATTATGGAACAATTTGAAGAGATAGATACAGCAAAATGTATAGCGTTACTTGGTAATATAATAGAAGAGGTGAAATAGTTATGATAGATATTAATTTTTTGACACAAGAATATAAGTTAAAACTAATGTTAAAATCTATTTCACGAATGATTTTACTTGTTATATTACTTATTTTTACAATACTTTTTAGTATAAATCTATATTTAAATTCAATAATTGAAAATAAACAAAGTATAATAAACAATAAAAATGCAGAAATAAAAAAAATAACAAAAAATATTAAAGAAGTAAAACAAAAAATGAAAGAAATACCGGACCTTACAAGTAATATTCAAATAATAGAAGAGGTGTTTAATCAAAAGAATTTAAGAGTATCAGAGATACTTTATACTTTACAAGAAAATATACCAAGTGGAATGTGGCTAGATAGTATAATGTATGATAATAATAATTTATTTTTATCAGGTAAAACTATAAAAAATAAACAATTAAAACTTAATCCTGCAAAAAATATATTTAAATTTGAAAGAAATTTAAAAAGTACAAATAGATTTTCTACTATTAAAGCAGATTTTATAAAATATAGTAATATAAAAAATAATGAAGTAAATGAATTTCAATATCAACTTATACTAAATTCAAATTAAGGGGGATATAGATGGAAATTTTTGGGAGGGATATAGATTTTTCAATAAATACAGATTTTACAGAAAAGCAATTAAAAATATCGATAATAATATTAAGTATAGCTATTTTGATTGCTCTATTAGTTCCAATGATTATAATGCCTTCTTTGAGTATAAGAAGCAAGATAAAAGAATTAAAATCTGTAGAAGTAAATCTACAAAAAATAACGACAACTTATATAAAAGAAAAAAAGAAATATAATAAGCAACTAGAAATATATGAAGCACAAAAAAAAGATTTAAAAGAGTTAGAGATAAAATTTAAAAATTCAACAATAAAAGATAATACAGGATTAAAAATAATGATAGATGATATTGCTGAATATATAGGAGTAAAAATAATAGAGATAGGAAGTATAGAAATTGGAGAAGATAAAAAAGGATATACAAAAAAGTATATTCCTTATACTGTTGTAGGAGATATTTTACAAATAAGTAGATTTTTATATTTTTTAGAAAATTCTGATTTTTTAATAACTTTAAAAGGAAGTAGTATACTTATAAATAGAATTAATAATGATAAAGTACAAGTGAAATTTAAAATAGGAGCTTACTTTATCAAGGAAGAAGGTGAGATAAATTTTGAATAGATTAGTATTTATAATATTTTTCATATTTTATCTTGTATCTTTTGCAAAAAATCCTTTAGATAATTATATTTCTGATGATGTGTATAAAGAATCGTTAAAAAAATTTCAGGGAAAAAATAATTATTTCAAAGAATTAATAGTAGATAAAACAAAAATTAATCAAAGAATAATTCAAACAACTGGAAGAATAACATCAACATTTAAAAAAATAGATACAATTATTAAAAAGGGAGATATGTGGGGTGGAATTCTTTATTATATTGAAGATGGTATAGAAAAAAGAAAAGTAATATTTGGTAATACCTCGATAAAAATAGGGGATTATAGATATTATTTACAACCACATGAAAAAGGTGTTGTAATAACTGATATATCTAGTGGAAAAATATTAAAATTAAATGTACAAGAGGGACGGTGAGGGTTTTTGAAGAAAAAATATTTAGCTAAGTTATTAATACTTTTTATTGTGATTTTCAATATATCAATAGGAGCAATGATGGATAGATTAGAAAGAGTAATATATCCAAATGAACTAGATTTTAAAAATGTTAAATTAGCTGATGCTCTTAGTATTATATCTAAAACAAGTGGGATAACTATAGTAGCAGAATCAAAAGTAAAAGATAATATGATAGACCTTTATTTTGTAAAAGGTCAAAATTTAAAAGAGATATTAGATGCTGTAATGGTGGCAAATAATTTACAAGCAAAAGAAGTAAATAATATAATTATTTTAGAACAAACATTAAAATCTGATGAAAAAACCACAGGTCAAATAGTGGGGAGAGTTTTATCAACAGATAAACTAGGAATAACAGGTGCAAAAATAGTTTTGATAAAAAATAATGATGTATATAAAGAAGTTTTAAGTGAAGCCGGAGGGGCATATATATTTGAAAATATTAATCCAGGAACGTATATAATCAAAGGTATAGCAAATAACTACGAAACAAATGGAGATATAGTAGAAATAGAACAAGGGAAAACACTTAGTATTAATTTATATTTAAATCCAGTTGATAGTAAAGAAAATAAAGGTCTTATAGAAGTAGTTGAAAAATCTACATCATCTGAAAATACTAAAAAACTTGGAATTATTAAAGATAAAAACGGAGAAAGATTTACAGAAAAAATTACTTTAAAATATGCTTTTGCAGATGAAGTAAAACAAGTTATTACATCTATGACTGATGAGAATAGCTTAGAAGTGATATCTGTAAAAGATCAAAATCTTATAATATTAAAAGGTAGTACAGAAAATATAGAAACTGCAAAAAATCTAATAAAAGAATTAGATAAGCCAATAAAACAAGTGAGGATAACAGCACAAATTTTAGAAATAACAGGAACTCTTACTCAAGAGCTTGGAATTGATTGGTCTTATCAAGATAAAGATAGTGTCTCAAGTGGGATAACAGGACAAATAGCAGTAGCTACAGGAAATCCAATAGCTACATTTACATCATATTTAGGAAATACAGACAATGTTATATCAAGTACAATAAATATGTTAAAACAAACAGATGATGCTAGTGTAAACGCTGTGCCATCAGTAGTTACTTTAAATGGAAAAACAGCAAATCTTAATGTATCAGCAGAATTAAAAGTAGGAACAACAAGTAGTACAGATAGTGATGGAAATACAACAACCGAACCATTATTTAAAGAAGCTGGAACAGTACTTAATGTAACACCAATTATTAGAGATGGAGATGGAGAAAAAGATAAAATCACACTTGAAATCACGTCTGAAGTTAGTTCTTTTTTAAGTAGTAAATCGACAAATACCCTAGGAGATGCTACAGAAGAAGATGCATTAGGAGCAGCACAAAAAAATAAATTAACGTCTATAGTTACATTAGAAGATGGAGGAGTAGTATTTATTGGAGGACTTAAAAAGACAACAGTAAATAATAGTATATATAAAGTACCTGTATTAGGGGATATGCCGATATTTGGGACATTCTTTAAATATGAAAGTATAATAAAAAATACAAGAGATTTATTTATACAAATAAAAGCAGAAATAGTAAATGAAGATAATAAAAATAATGATATAGAAACTAAAGGATTTAAAACCTCTACAGCAACATTAAAGCAAAAAATTTATAAATAAAAAAAGACTTAGAATTTTTTAATTCTAAGTCTTTTTTTATTTGATATTTTCAAATTGTCTAGTTTTAAAATACAAAAATCTAATATAATCATATTCAAAAGGTGAAGCTGATTGATAATATCTAAAATTTAAATTATTTCTTTTATTTATAGAACTAATAAATATCATTTCAGGAGTTGATTGTGAATAATCTATAAGTTGTAAAGGGTCAGTATAGGGTTTTGATATATATTCAAATGTAGTACCAACAGTATCTCTAACAGTAGATGGACCAAGTATAGGTAAAATAATATACGGACCTTGTGGAATGTGATAAAAAGCTAAAGTTTGTCCAAAATCTTCTTTATGTTTTTCTAAATTAAAGGAGTTTGAAGAAATATCAAAAAATCCTAAAAAACCAATAGTTGAATTTATCAAAAATCTTTCAGAGGATACAAAAGCTTTATCAAATTTAAATTGTAACGTACTATTTAAAATAGTAGGAATTTCATTTAAATTATTAAAAAAATTAGAGATTCCTTTTTCTAAAAAATCGGGAGTTATTTTAGAATAAAATTTTGCTGTAGGTAAAATAATGTTTCTATCAATTACAGCATTAAAATAATAAATCCTTCTATTTAAGGGTTCTAGAGGGTCATAAATATCAGAATCTATAAAATGTTTTTCAGAGGTTTCAATATTTTTAGTTTTGTTTATATTGCTACAGCCTGTTAAAAATATAATTAAAATTGTAAAAAAAATTTTTTTCATTTGTCCTCCTACTAAAGTCCATTAAAAATATTTATTAATTTATTATTATTTTTATCATAAATAATAACGCTAGCGTCATCAGAAATAGAAATAATTTTATTTTTATATTCAATAATTTTATTGATTTTGTCATTATGTAATTTATAGTCTAAAATAGAGTTATTTAAATTTTTATCATAACTAATAATACGTCCATTATTAAAACCAATATAATAATTATCGTTATAAAAATTTAAAGAAGTTATATTTATATCTAGATAAGTTATAATTTTATTAATTTTTTTAGTTTTAATATCATAGAGTTTTAATTTATTTTTATATGATATTAAAAGCTTATTTTTATTTATAAGAAACTTATGTATAATTTTATCAGAAGGAAACTCTAAATTTGATTCAATATTTAAATTATTTAAGTTAATAAAGTAAAACTTGTTATTTCTATCCAAAACAATAAGTTTATTATTATAAATAGTTGAGTCAAGAATTTCATAATCCAAATTTATTTCATTTATTTTTTCTTTTTTAAAAATATCTATTAAAATTATTTTTTTATTCTGGTATACTAGTAGTAACTTAGAATCTGATATGAAATAAAGATTTTCAATACTCATAGAATTAAAATTAAAAATATTTAATATATTAAAACTATTTTTGTTTAATATAAATATTTTACCAAAATAGTTTGAAATAGCAAAATAATTATTAGATTTTGAGAAACTTATATTATTTAAAGCACCATTATTAAAAGAAATTTCATTAATAATTTTATTTTTCTCAAAATTCCACGAAATGATTTTACCATCTTTACCGATACTTATAAAAAAGGGTTTGTTTTTTTCTTGTAAAATATTAGATATACCATCGTGATGATAATCTAAGGAAAATACAGAATTAAAAAGGATAAAAAATATAATAAAGTATTTCATAGATTGACCTACTTTCTAAGTTTTTTTAAAGTATAACACAAAAAAAATATATTTAAAAGTTTTTGGAGGGATAGATATGTTAGAAAAAATAAAAGATGATTTAGATATAAATAATAGTGAGTTAGAAAATGATGATTTAATGGAAAGTATAGATGAAATGATATTTGATGATAACGTTGAAGATGAAGAGGATATAAGCGATGAGATATCTATGCCAGGAATAGATGAAGAAACTCAAGAAGTCAAAGAGTTCCAAGAAAAGAAAAAATCAGAAGATGAAATATCAGAAGAAGATTTAGAAAAACTATTAATAGGAATAGATGAAGAAAATGGAATATTAGATATTCCAGATGAAGAAGAAGTATTAGAAGAATTAAAATTTGTGGATGAAATTCCAAATTTAGAAGAAGAAGAAGTTCCAAAACAAGAAACTAAATTAAAAGAGAAAAAGAAAATAAATTTACCTAAGTTAGATATTTCTAAATATAAAGATATATTATTTAAATATAAATATTATATTGCTGGAGTTATAGCTTTTTTCTTAATATCAACTATATTTGCTACAAAGCTTATGGTGGATAGACAAAAAAGCATCAAAAAAGAAGTGTATACAGAAGAAACGCAAAATAATCAAACTACATCAGAAGCAGCAGTAGTTATTACAGAAAAAACAATAGAAGAAAATTTATCAGAAATAGAAAAATTAGCTTATTATAAACAAAAATTAAAAGAAGAGCCTGAAAATAAAGATATTATAAAACTAAAAATAGAAGAAGTAAAAAAAGAAATAAAAGAAAAAGAAAAACAAGAAGTAGTAAAATACGTAAAGGAATTAAAAACAGCATATGTTTTAGAGTTTAAATCAATAAAACCAACATTATTTAAAATAGCTAATGATAGTCTTATAATGGGATTTGTTATGAAAGATGATAATATGGATAATATATATAATGAGCTTTATTTAGCTATAGCTGATGCATTTGATAAAAATGAAAATGTATTAAAAATAAATCTTAATTTATTTGCAGTAGAAGGTCAATTAAAGAAAAAGTTAGAAATAAATGTACATAGATATGAATATAATAGATTAAAAGATAAAGAATTAAAAAATATAGATAAACTTTTAGCTTTCGATACAATAGATAGATAAAAAAACTAGTTTCAATATATTGAAACTAGTTTTTTTTTAAGAGAATATATGAAAAATATTATAATTTTTAAAGATTTATGATGTAATATAAAAAAATTATTTTCTAGACACATTATTTAAATTAAGGTAAAATAAAATGATTAAAAATAATGGAAAATATATATTAATTTAAATCAAAGATAATTAAGTAAATATTAAAAAAGGAGTAGAAATGGCATTACTTACAGTAAACAATTTAAATAAACAATTTTTAGGAACGTATATATTTTGTGATGTATCATTTAGTATAGATGAAAAAGATAAAATAGGATTTATAGGTGTAAATGGAGCAGGAAAAAGCACGTTAGTAAAGATATTATTAGATAAAGAATCGCATGATATAAGTGAAAAAACAAAAGAATTTGGAACTATAAATAAAAAAAGAAATCTTAAAATAGGATATTTATCGCAACATTTTGAATTAAATGAAGAAAATACTATATTTGATGAACTTATGTCAGTGTTTGATTATTTAAAAGAAGATTATAAAAAAATACAAAAATTAAATAAAAAGTTATCTGTAGATATAGAAAAATTTGATGAAATAATGGAAGAATTATCAAGATTATCAACAAAATATGAACAAGAAGAAGGATATGCAATAGAATATAAAGTAAAGCAAATCTTAAATGGATTAAATTTTGAAGAAAATCAATATAATTTATGTATAGAAAATCTGAGCGGAGGACAAAAATCAAGAGTAGCGCTTGGAAAAATATTATTACAAGAGCCTGATTTATTAATATTAGATGAACCTACAAATCATTTAGATATAAATGCAATAGAATGGTTAGAAAAATTTTTACAATCTTATAATAGAGCATTTATACTTATATCACATGATAGATATTTTTTAGATAATGTAGTAAATAAAATTTATGAATTAGAAAATAAAAAAATTAATATTTATAATGGGAATTTTAGTGATTATATAATCCAAAAAGAAGCTTATTTAAGTGGTGCGGTAAAATCATTTGAAAAAGAACAAGAAAAATTAAAAAAAATGGAAGAATTTGTAAGAAGATATAAAGCAGGAGTAAAGGCAAAACAAGCTAGAGGAAGACAAAAATTATTAGATAGAATGGAAAAAATGGAAAATCCAGTAATAAATATAAGAAAGATGAGATTAAAATTTGAGTCTGCTAGACTTAGTACTGATAAAATTTTTAAAATAAAAAGGTTAAAAAAAGAGTTTAATGATAAATTGTTATTTCAAAATCTAGATCTAGATATTTATAGAGGAGATAGAATAGGAATAATAGGGAAAAATGGTGTAGGAAAGTCAACTCTTCTTAGAATACTAGTAGAAAAAGATACATTTACTAGTGGAACTATTGAAAGAGGAGAGAAATTAGATATAGCTTATTATGATCAAGAACATGCAAATTTATCCTTTGATTATAGAGTATTAGATGAATTAATGTATTCATTTTCATTAAGTGAAGAAGAGGCGAGAAGAATAGCAGGAGGATTCTTATTTGACGAAGAGAAAATAGAGAAAAAAATAGCTAAATTAAGTGGTGGAGAAAGAGCAAGAGTAAGTTTTATGAAGCTTATTTTACAAAAGCCAAATGTTTTGATATTAGATGAGCCAACAAATCACTTAGATATATATTCTAGAGAAGTTTTAGAAGAGGCTTTGGAAGATTATGATGGAACAATTATAGTAGTGTCACATGATAGATACTTTTTAGAAAATACTGTAAATAAAATATATGAAGTTCATGAAAATGGTGCAACATATTTTAATGGAAACTATGATAGCTATAAAGAATTTAAAAAAAATAATGTAGAAAATGAGAAAGAAAAAAATAATGATTATGAAGAGCAAAAGAGAATAAAAAATAGAATAAATTCTTTAGAAAAAAAATTTGAACAAATAGAAAAAGAGCTTGAGGAATTAGAGTTAAAAAAAGATAAAATTCAAGAAAAATTTGATGAAGCGGGGAAAATAAACGATGTATCTAAACTATTAGATTATCAAGAAAAATTAGATAAGCTTGAAGAAGAAATATTAGAAAAAATGACACAATGGGAAGAGATAGAATTAGAATTAAATGAGTTAAAAGGTTAGGGATTTTTAATGATAGATAGTGTAGAAACTAAAAGAAAAATAAAAATAAATAATGAAATATTTTATTTTAGAGAAGCTAATATATTAGATATAGAAATTATATTTGATAATATCAATAAAAAATTTTTAGAAAAAAATTTTATTAATGACTATAATAAATTAGAAAAAGAGTACAAACATAACTATGAAACAAAGCTTTTAGATAAATCATATATAATATATTTGATTCTTGACAGTAAAAATTATTATTTAGGTGAGATAAGAATAGAGAATAAAAATATAGTGAATATATATTTAATAAAAAAAATAAGAGGAAAGGGATATGCTAAAACTATATTAAAAACTGTATTAAATGTATATAAACAAAAATATAATATAAATAGATTTATTTCTTATATTATTCCTGAAAATGAAATTTCAATAAAAGTTTTTCAAAGTATAGGTTTTAAATATATAAAAAAAGAAAATTATAAAGGTATAAAAATGCTAAAGTTCGAAACACTTGTATAGAATAAAAAAATATGATATAATCTAGAAAAATCAGTAAAAAGGAGTCTAATATGCACAGAAATTATTATTATAGCTATTATTATAATAAAATTAATAAAAAATAATAGCCATAAGTGTAGGGATTTCTATGAAAATAAATAAATTATTAGCTCATAGTGTGCCTATGAGCTTTTTTTTATAAAAAAATTAGGAGGATAGAAGTATGGTAGATATCGAAAAAGAGGTGGAAAGACAGTTTAAAATACTTACAAGAGGAGTAGAAGATTTAATTTCAGAAGAAGAGTTTAAAAGCAAATTAAGAAATTCAATAAAAAATAATAAACCATTAGTTGTAAAATTAGGAGTTGACCCAACAGGAAGTGATTTACATATTGGGCATGCTGTACAACTTAGAAAATTAAAAAAATTTCAAGAATTAGGACATAGAGTAAAATTTTTAATAGGTTCATTTACGGCTAAAATAGGAGATCCAACAGGAAAGTCAGAAACAAGAAAAATGCTTACTTCAGAAGAAATAGCTAAAAATATAAAAGGATGGCTTGATCAAGTACAAATAATATTAGATCTTGATAAAATAGAAGTAGTATATAATGGTGATTGGTTAGAAAAACTAACATTAGAAGATACATTAAAACTTTTATCACAATTTACAGTAGCGCAAATGATACAAAGAGAAGATTTTGCTAAAAGACTTGAAGCTGGGAAACCAGTTTCACTTGTAGAATTTATGTATCCTATATTACAAGGATATGATTCAGTAGCAATAGAAGCAGATATAGAACTTGGAGCAACAGAACAAAAATTTAATTTACTAAGAGGAAGAGACCTTCAAAAAAATGCAGGTCAAGAACAACAAGTTTGTATGATGACTCCAATATTAGTAGGACTTGATGGTGTGGAAAAAATGTCGAAATCATTAGGAAATTATATAGGACTTAGAGAAACGCCTAATGATATGTTTGGAAAGGTAATGTCTATATCAGATGAGCTTATGTGGAATTATTATGAACTTGCTACTGATATAGAGCTAGAAGAGATAGCTAAATTAAGAAAAGGGGTAGAGAATGGAACTTTACATCCTATGGATGTAAAGAAAAGATTAGGAGTTGAAATTGTAGCTATGTACCATTCTAGAGAAGAGGGAGAAAAAGCTAGAGAATGGTTTGAAAATGTATTTTCTAAAAAAAATCTTAATGTAGATTTACCTGAAAAAGAATTTTCTAAAGGTGAAATAAAAATTATAGATTTAATAGTAAAAGAGTTAGAATTTTGTAAATCAACAAGTGAAGCTAGAAGAATGATAAAACAAGGTGCAGTAAAAATAGACGAAGATCAAATAACTGATTTAAATTATATAGTAAAATTAGAAAAAGATTTTGTATTTAGAGTAGGAAAGAAAAAAATAGTTAAAATAATAGTAAAATAGAGTATAGAAATCTATTTAAGTCTTAAAACATTGGAGAAAACATGTATATAATCAAAAATATAAAAGAAGAAGTAAAAAAAAGATTAAAATATGATAAAACAGGACATGATTTTCAACATACAATGAGAGTATATAAAAATGCATTAGAGATATATGAAATAGAAAAAACAGGAGATAAATTTATAATAGAGTGTAGTGCACTTCTTCATGATATTGCAGATCATAAATTTGGATATAATGATAATGATAGAAGAAAAATAATTTTAGAAATTCTTAATAACTATAGTATAGAAAAAGAAAAAATAGAAAAAATTATTGATATAGTAAATACTATATCGTTTTCTAAAGGTAAAATAGTAAAAAGTATAGAAGGTAAAATAGTACAGGATGCAGATAGATTAGATGCATTAGGAGCTATAGGTATAGCAAGAGCTTTTATTTATGGTGGAAGTATAAAAAGTGATCTTAATGAAGTAATAAAACATTTTTATGATAAGCTTTTTTTATTAAAAGATAGAATGAATACTAAAACAGCAAAAGAAATAGCAAAAACAAGAGAAAAGTTTATGTATGAATTTATTAAAAGACTAGATAGAGAAATAAAAATAAATTTGTAGATACCTAATTTATAATTTAGTTATTTAGTAGTAAAAAAATATAGTAATAAAAAATATTACTAGTTTAAAGTAATGCAAAGGAGAATGTAAAATGAAAAATAAAATAGCATTAATAGCACATGATCAAAAAAAGATTGATTTAATTAACTTTGTAAATAGAAATAAAGAATTTTTTAAAAAATTTGAATTAATAGCAACAGGAACTACAGGGAAAAAAATTGCTGAAGCTACAGGACTAGAAATAACTAGATACCAGTCAGGGCCTTTAGGAGGCGACCAGCAAATAGGAGCAGACATTGCAAAAGATGAAGTAGTAGCAGTTATATTTATGAGAGACCCAATGACAGCACAACCTCATGAACCAGATGTTACAGCACTTCTTAGAATATGTGATGTACATAATGTACCTCTTGCTACAAATTTAGCATCAGCTTCACTTTTAATAAAAGCATTATAATTATTTTTGTTCATATACACAAGTTTAATAAAACAAGTCCTTTTTTAGGGCTTGTTTTATTAATTAATTATTTTTTTTAGTAAAAGAATAAAACTCTTTATGACAATTAAAAGTTTTATGTTTATTTTTAATCAATTCATAGCTACCATCAGATTTAATTATTCTCGAATTATAGTTATCTTTTAAGTTATATTCTAAAATCATTTTAATCAAATCAATCGCTTCTTTATCTTCAATAGGAAAAAAAGTTTCTATTCTTCTATCTAAATTCCTTGTCATTAAATCAGCACTAGAAAGGTATATTTTTGGATTATTATTATTAAAAAAGTAATATATTCTACTATGTTCTAGATACCTACCAACAATACTATATACTTTTATATTTTCACTTAATCCTTTAACTTCAGGAAGTAAACAGCAAGCTCCTCTAATAATAAGAGTAATTTTTACTCCAGCATTGCTAGCATCATATAATTTTTCAATAATTTCTTTATCTACTAAAGAATTCATTTTAGCTATAATTTTTCCTTCTCGTCCTTCTTTTGCATTTAGAATTTCTTTATCGATTAATTTATATAATTTATTTCTTAATCCTTCAGGAGCAATAGATAATTTGTGCCATGATTTAGGAGAAGAAAAACCAGTTAATTTATTAAAAAGATTAGTAGCATCAATACAATATTCTTCTTTACAAGTTATAAATCCTAAATCAGTATAAAGTTTTGCAGTAGAATCATTATAATTACCTGTTCCAAAATGTACATATCTTCTAATCCCGTTATTTTCATTTCTTACAATTAATAAACATTTAGCATGAGTTTTTAATCCTTTTAATCCGTATACAACATGACAACCGGATTTTTCTAGTTTTCTAGCCCATTTAATATTTCTCTCTTCATCAAATCTAGCTTTTATTTCTACAAGAACTGTAACTTGTTTTCCATTTTTAGCAGCTTTTATAAGAGATTTTACAATAGGAGAATCGCCACTTACTCTATATAATGTTTGTTTTATAGCTAATACTTTAGGATCATTAGCAGCAACTTCTATTAAATCTATAATAGGCGAAAAAGAATCATAAGGATGATGTAAAATAATATCTTTTTTTCTAATTGAAGAAAATATACTTTCTTCTTTTGAAAATGCTTTACTTAAAATAGGTGGTTGAGGTTTAAATTCAAGATTTTTATTATTATTTATATTACAAAAACTAAATAAAAATGTAAGATCTAACGGCCCGTTTAATTTATAAATATTTGAGATATGAAGATTAAGAGATTCTGTTAAAAACTCTAAGATATCATTATCCAAATCTTCTTTAACTTCAAGACGAACAGGAGAACCCCATTTTCTTTTTTGCAAAGAATTCTCTATTTCGATAAGTAGATCATCAGCTTCGTCTTCATCAATTATCATATCACCATCTCTAGTTATTCTAAATTCACCAGTAATATCAATTTTATATCCAGTAAAAAGTTTATTTATATTAGCTTTGATGATGTCTTCTATTAAAATAAATTCCTTTGTGTTTTTAGAAGGAAGTTCTAAAAATCTATTAATTATAGTAGGTACTTGAATAATGGAAAATCTATTTTCACCATCAATTAATAATTTTGTCATTATATTCAAGCTTTTATTTATAAGATGAGGAAAAGGTCTACTAGCATCAATTGCCATAGGTGTAAGTATAGGGAAAATAGTTTCATTAAAATAATTTTCGACAAAGTCTTTTTGTTTTAAAGATAATTCATTATATTTTTTTATAAAAATATTTTCTTTTTCAAGTTCTGGGAAAAGAGTATTTATGATACAATTATATTGTTTTTCAACTAATTTTTTTACTTTAATTTTGATTTTTTCCATTTGTTCATTTGGAGTAAGACCAGAAATATCAGTTTTTATATAATTTTCTTCGATTTGTGCTTTCAATCCAGCTACTCGAATCATAAAAAATTCATCTAAATTTGAAGAGGTAATAGCAATGAATTTTAATCTTTCAACTAATGGATTTTTATCTAAAATAGCTTCATCTAAAACTCGTTCATTAAAATACAGCCAACTTAATTCTCTATTAAAAAAATTTTTATTTGAATAAACCATGATTAACTCCTTTAATTTTTATTTAATAAAATAGTTTTTAAACCAAAAATATCTGTAAACAGCTCTGATTTTTTCTTAAAACTCCAATGTTCAATAGTTAATTTATCGTTTGTTGTAATATTTAATATCATTGTATGATTATCAAAAGTAACATTTAATGATTTAATTTTTACTTTATGAGCTCTATCAAGAGAATCAGCTATTCTTAAAATAGAAGTCAATTTAATAATTTTCATAGTTTTTACTTCATCAAAATTTTTAAACATTTTTGATGAGAAATTTGGAAATTTTTTATTATGATAAAAAGAGATTAAAGCTATTAATTCTTTAGCTTCTGCACTTAAACCAAAAATAGTATTATTCATAATAAGATTGTAAGAGTGTTCAGAATGATTTTTAATAGATATATATTTTCCAATATCATGTAAAAATGCAGCAATAGTTAGATAAAGAATATCATTTTTATTAAAATTATAGTTAGTTTTTAAAGAATTAATAATAATATTTGTAAATTTAGCTACTTGAGTAGCATGTTCTAAATTATAATTAAATTTACTTCCTAAATATTTAGTATTTTCAAGTATAGAGTTTGTAATATATTTATTGTATTTTAAAGAAAGTTTTCTGAAAATAGTTGAGTAGATCAAAGAATCAATTAAAGTTAAGTTTATACTATATAAATTTTTATAAGGTATAGATGATATTAATAATTTAGTAAAAAATATTTTTGGAAAAATAATTTCTGATTTTTCTTCGCTAAGATTATAATTATCGCTTAGATATTGAAGAGAATAATTTTTTATTTCATTTGCAAATTTAATAAAATTTTCTTTTGGTAAAGAATAAATATTATCATTGACTCGGTTAGAAATTTTAGAGGTTATTTTGTAAAATAAACTTCCTCTAATAAAAATATTATCAATATTGTATTTTGAAATAGAATTTTGAATTATATTAATATAACTTGAAAAATAATCATAAATAAGGTTTTCTAAATTATTAGGGTTGAAATTTAATTCTTCAATAATTTTTTTTAGTTTTATGGTTCCTAAAGAGATATTTTGATAATAAATAACTTTTAAATTTCTAATTAAAAAAAAAGTAATATGTCCATAATCTATACCAACTATAAGATTTGTTTTATTAGAAAATTCAGTATTTATTATAGAATTTAAAATAGATTTATAAATAAAAATATTTTTTTTATTTAAATCTAAAAACTCTATTTTATACCCAGTTTTTATTATAAGTATGTCTTTAAAAAATATTTTATTTTGTGATTCGCCAAGACTACTAACACCAAAAATTTTAATGTTAATTTTAGGTATATTATATGTTTTTAAATTCACTTCTAATTTTTTTATTAAATTACATAAATTATTAACATCTTCAAATTTAAATTCATCAGTTAATTTAATAGGATGATAGATGTTTTCTAATATTATAAAAGAATTATCTAATTTTTTTTCAATTATTTTACAGATAAGTTCCATATAGGAAATTTCAATAATAGCATAAATTTTATTTTTCAAATTAATGAATCTCCTTTCTTAATGAGTTTTTTTATTTTTTCAGCTTTACAGAGATTTTCTTTTTTATTCGATGTTCTTAAACATTTTTTGCATATAAATTTAGGTTTATTACTAAGTTCAGCTATTTTTTTTATGTTATTGTTTTTTGCTAAAATACACATTTTCATTATTATTACCTTGTATAATGAAAAGATAGGATATTCATTATACATTATCCTTTCTATAGATTATTTTGAGTAGCTATAGTAATCTTATACAGTTATTCTATTTTATTTAGAATTTAATTATTAATTACTTATGATTTTATATAATTACTCCCTTAAATATATTGTAATATATATTATATAAAAGTTCAAAAAAATAAATATTTTTATATAAAATTTAAAATATTAAAAATCAGAAGAAAAAGCTATAAAATGATAAATATTTTTATATAATTTATAATAATCTTATTTAATTCAATCTATCCTAGCTTGATAAAAATATGATAATGTTATATAATTTACAAGCTTTAGTAAAGAGGGTCGCATAGCTCAGTTGGGAGAGCACCTGCCTTACAAGCAGGGGGTCACAGGTTCAAGTCCTGTTGCGACCACCATAAATAAATTTTACAAAGTAAAATTTATTTAATATAATACAAATTGTGGGGGTGTAGCTCAGTTTGGTTAGAGCGCATGCCTGTCACGCATGAGGTCGCGGGTTCGATCCCCGTCACTCCCGCCATTTATGCCTAGATAGCTCAGTCGGTAGAGCAGGGGACTGAAAATCCCCGTGTCGGTGGTTCGATTCCGCCTCTGGGCACCATTTAAATAAGGCGACGTCGCCAAGTGGTAAGGCAGAGGTCTGCAAAATCTCTATTCACCAGTTCGAATCTGGTCGTCGCCTCCATATATTACATTTAAGCAGGTTAAAACCTGTTTTTTTTATTTTACAGATAATGTTACATTGAAAAATATAGTCATATATGGTAAAATATTTTAAATAATTATATAAAAAAATAAAAATTTTAAATCAAATTTTAAAATTTAAATTATGGAGGGGAAAATGCAAGGAATACTTTCGTTTTTTACACTAATAATTATAGCATCTTTAATAGGATGGTTTACAAATTTTGTTGCAATTAAGCTACTTTTCAAACCTTACGAACCAATTAATTTAGGATTTTTCAAATTACAAGGGGTAATACCAAAAAGAAGAGAAGAAATAGCAATAAACATAGCAGAAACAATTGATAGAGACCTTATTTCTATGAAGGATATAACTAAAACAATAAATTCTATTGAATTAGAAGATGAAATAGATAAAATAGTAGATGATATTGTTGAAAAAAAATTAAAAGATGATTTATTTAAAAATATACCAATGATAGCTATGTTTGTAAATGATTCTATGATAAGTAAAATTAAGGGATATATAAAAGATGTAATAGAAGAAAATAAAGAAGAATTAGTAAATATAATAATACATAAATTAGAAAACGAAATAGACTTTAAAGAAATAATAGTTAATAAAATTAATCAATTTTCACTTGAAGAAGTTGAAAAAATGACGATAAATATAGCAAAGAAAGAATTAAAACACATAGAATTAATTGGAGCTATATTAGGAGCGATAATAGGGGTAGTTCAATTCCTTTTAATTCAAATTATGTAAAAAAGGAGAAATATACAATGAAGAAAATATCATCTATTATATTATTTTTTATTTTAACCATATTAGTAAATGCAGCAGAAATAAAAGGTTTTGTAAAAGTAGAAAATCATGAAGATTATGGAGTTTTTGTTTATGTAGAAAATGAATTATTATATGATATAAGTGATCAAGAAGGGAATTTTTATATTGATAATTTAACTCTTGGAAAAGAATATACTTTAGTATTTCAAAAAGGTGATCTTCCTGATTATAAGAAAAAAGTAAAAATAGAAAAAAATGTAAATGAAGTGATTGTTGAGATACCAGATGTAAGAAAAGATATTAGATATCCGGTAGTTGGTAGAGTAAATTCAAAAATAGATAAAGATATATTTTTAGATTTTAATGATGACTCTTATGGGATAATATTAAAACCAAATGTTCAATTTAAAACATCTTTATTAGAAGGTGACTATAAAGCTAAGCTTATTCAAGAAGGAGCTTATCAAAATGGAATAAGCTTTAAAGTAGAAAAAGACAAAGTGAATAATATAGGGACATATAATATGGAGCCTATTGACTATAATACTTTGACTCTTAGATTTAATGATAAAATAAAAGATGGAGTGATACTTCTTTATAAAGATGATTATTTAGCGTATTCAAAACGTATAAAAAATGGTACAAAAAATCTTACGATAGAACCTTTAAGGTCTGGAGTTTATACAGTAAAAATAAAAGCTTATGGTAAAATGGATTTTGTAGATAATATTGAGATAAAAGGGAGTGTTATAAAGGATATACCTTTTGAAAATTTAAGTAAATTTGATAATATTTATGTAAATATATATCCGCAAAATATAGAAGCAAAAGTAAAAATATATAACGATGGAAATATTGTAGAAGAAGTACCAACTAAAGGACTTGTTATATTAGAAGCACTAGATTATAAAAAAGAATATGAAATAAGGATTAATGCTCCAAAATATAAAGAAACCATTATAAAAAGAGCAAAAGTAGGAGATAAATTAGAAGTAAATTTAAAAAGAGACGTAAAAGGAAATCTTTTAAAAGGTTATATTTATCCATTTAATAGTAATGCTACAGTAATGCTTTTAGATAAAAATAAAATTATAGCAACAACAAAAGCTGATGAGAACGGATATTATGAATTAGAAACAAAAGAAAAAGTAGAAGGTAGAAAAATTATTAGAGTAAAAGCAAATGGTTTTGAAGAAAAAACAATAATTAAAACAATAGATAAATCAATAGAAAATGAAAATTTTAATATAGAATTAGAGCCAAAAATTAGTAGATTGAGCGGAACAGTATCATTGAATAAAAAAGAAAAAATATCAAATGCACTTGTAATAATAGAAGAACTAGCTATATGGCAATCTACAAATAATAAAGGAGAATATTATTTTAAAAACATACCAGAAGGAAAATATCATATTATATTTAAAAAATTAGGTTATGAATCAAAACGAGAAGAAATAACAATATCAAAAGGTGAAGCAGTAATTAAAAATGTTGAAATAAAACCTATTGGTAAAATGATATTTAGAAGTAATATTGAAAACTATACTTTAAAAATAAATGGAAAAAGATATGCTATAAAAACTAAATTGTTTGAAAGAGTAGAAGGATTAGGATTAAAAAATATAATTGCAGAAAAACCTGGATATTTATCTGTTAGAACGCAATTAAAATTAACAGAAGCTGGTGAAATAAGAGATGTTAATATTGAATTTTTAAGCATTGAAGAACAAGACAAGATAGTAAAAGAAAAAATTCAAAAAATACGTGATTATATCGCCAACTTAGAACTTACAAAGGCAGAAGAAGTTTTATATGAACTTAGTGAAGTGAAGCAGTTAAAATCATATGAAAAAGATTACATTGATATAAAAGATGAATTAAAAAAAGCAAAAGCTACATTATTTGGAATAGATAGAAACATAAAATTTGAAATGGAAAATATTAAAAGCAATATTAATATTTCAGAGAAAAAAGATATAGGATATTTGGAGAAACAAAGATTTTTAGAAAAAGTATATAAACAAAGTATAGATAGGCTAGAAAAAATAATTTTAACTCATCCATATACAACTTATAGATATGATATTCTTATATTACAAGGGGATATTTATACAAAATTAGGGATGGTAAACAGTTCAAAAAATAGTTATGAAGAAGCGAAAAAATATATTAATAGGAGAAAATAAGGTTGGTAGAAGATAGAATTATTACAACTGATGAAATATATACTGAAAAAGAATATCAAAAAAATTTAAGACCTAAATATTTTGATGAATACATAGGTCAAGAAAAATTAAAAGAAAAAATGAATATATTTATTCAAGCTGCCAAAAATAGAGAAGAATCTATAGATCATATACTTCTTTATGGTCCACCAGGACTAGGAAAGACAACATTAGCTGGAGTGATAGCAAATGAGATGGAAGTAAACTTGAAAATAACTTCAGGTCCAGTTTTAGAAAAAGCAGGGGATTTAGCAGCAATTCTTACATCGCTAGAAGAAAATGATATTCTTTTTATCGATGAAATACATAGATTAAATACATCAGTTGAAGAAATACTTTATCCAGCTATGGAAGATAGAGAAATAGATATAGTTATAGGAAAAGGACCTTCGGCCCGTTCTATAAGAATTGAACTTCCAGATTTTACACTTATAGGGGCAACAACTAGAGCAGGACTTTTAAGCGCGCCTCTTAGAGATAGATTTGGAGTGGTTCATAGAATGGATTATTACTCTATTGAGGAATTAGAAAAAATAATTAAAAGAGGAGCTAGAATACTAAATATAGATATACTAGATGATGGGGCAAATGAAATAGCACTTCGAAGTAGAGGAACTCCTAGAATAGCAAATAGACTTTTAAAAAGAGTAAGAGATTATGCAGAAATTAAAGGTGATGGATATATAAATAAAGAAACAACACAAAAAGCATTAGAGTTATTAGGAGTAGATAAAGAGGGCTTAGATGAATTAGATAGAGAAATATTAAATGCTATTGTAAAAAATTATAATGGGGGACCAGTGGGGATAGAGACACTATCATTATTATTAGGAGAAGATAGAAGGACATTAGAAGAGGTATATGAACCGTATTTAGTAAAAATAGGATTTATAAAAAGAACAGCTCGTGGTAGAATGATAACAGAAAAAGCGTATAAACATTTAGAAAAGGAGTAATATATGAAAATAAGTACAAAAACAAGATATGGGCTTAGAGCGCTTATATATATTGCCACTCAAATAGAAGAAAATGAGAGGAAATTAGTCAGAATAAAAGAAATATCAGAAGATCAAAATTTATCAATTCAATATTTAGAACAAATATTGTTTAAATTAAAAAAAGCTAATATAATAGAAGGAAAAAGAGGACCTAATGGTGGATATAAATTAATTAAAAAAGCATCAGAAATAAACATTTTAGAAATATTTGAAATATTAGAATCAGATGTTAGAGTTGTTGTGTGTGATAAACATTCCAAAGCATGTGTAAGAGATAATTGTAAAACAATTTACTTGTGGGATAAAATGAATAAAGCGTTAACTGATATATTAAAAAATACAACTTTAAGAGAACTTATTGATAATGATATTAAGGAGTTTTAATGATAAGTATTTTTGTGGAAAAGAAGAATATAAATGGTAAAATAATAGAGATTACAAATAAAAAAGATATTAATCATTTAAAAAATTCTTTTAGATTAAAAATATCAGATATTGTAAGAGTTGTTGATGGAGAAAAAGAGTATATTACTCATATAATAGAAGTAGATAAAAAATATATATTACTTGAAATAGACGAAATAAATGAAAATCCTGAAAAATCAGATGTTTCTATAGAAATTGCGATGGGAATTATAAAAAATGATAAAATGGATTTAACAATTCAAAAATTAACTGAAATAGGAATAGATAAAATTATTCCTACTGTTTTAGAAAGAACAGTAGTAAAAATTAAAGAAAAAAAAGAAAAATGGGATATCATTGCAAAAGAAGCATTAAAACAATGCCAAGGAGTAAAATTACCAATAATAGAGGAACCTGTAAAATTGAAAAATATAAAATTTGATATGTATGATCTTATAATCATTCCTTATGAAGCGGATAAAGAACATAAGATATTAAATGTTTTAGAAAAATATAAAGGAAAAAACATACAAAATATATTATATATAATAGGTTCAGAAGGTGGTTTTTCTACAAACGAGATTAAATATTTAAAAGAATTAAATAATAGTGAAATAGCAACATTAGGAAAAAGAATACTTAGAGCTGAAACAGCAGCTATTGTAGCAGGAGGAATATTAGTAAATGAGTTTAAATAAAAAAGTTGCTTTTTATACATTAGGATGTAAAGTAAATCAATATGAAACAGAAAGTATAAAAAAGCAATTTGTAGATAATGGATATAATGTTGTTGACTTTGATGATTATGCGGATATATATGTAGTGAATTCGTGTACTGTTACAGCTATGGCAGATAAAAAAACTAGAAATATACTGAGAAGAACTAAAAAAATTAATAAAGATTCACTGCTTATAGTTACGGGGTGTTATGCACAGACAAATGCAAAAGAATTGGAAAAAATAAATGATATTGATTATATAGTAGGAAATACAGATAAAGGCGAAATTTTTAATCTTATTTCTGATACAAAAAAAATGTATATAAAAAATATATTTGATGAAAAAGATTATAAAGAATATAGTTTTACTACTTTTAGAGAGATGAATAGAGCTTATGTAAAAATACAAGATGGATGTGATAATTTTTGTTCTTATTGTAAAATTCCTTTTGCTAGAGGACACAAAAGAAGTAGACAACTAGAAAGTATAATAAAAGAGATAAAAGAATTAGCAAAAGAAGGATTTAAAGAAATAATTTTGATTGGAATAAATCTTGGTTCTTATGGAGAAGATATTGGAGATATAAGAATAGAAGATGTAATAGATGAAATAAGTAAAATAGATGGAATAGAAAGAATAAGATTAGGTTCCATTTATCCTGATAAAATCACAGATAGATTTATAAATCAGTTAAAAACAAATAATAAACTTATGCCACATCTTCATATCTCACTTCAATCTGGAGATGATGAAATATTATCTTTAATGAAAAGAAAATATGATTCAAAACTTGTAAAAAATGTCCTTTCTAAAATAAAAAAAGAGGTAAAAGATATTAAATTTACAGGAGATGTTATTGTAGGATTTCCACATGAAAAAGATAAAAATTTTGAAAACACATATAATTTAATAAAAGATATATCTTTTTCAGATTTACATATTTTTCAATATTCAGATAGAGAAAATACTTTAGCATCGACATATCAAGAAAAAGTATCAGCAGAAACAAAGAAAATACGTTCTAAAAACTTAGAGAAATTAGCTAAAGAGATGTATAAAAAAGAGAGAGAAATATATTTAAATAAAGAATTAGAAGTGTTAGTAGAAGAGATAAAAGAAGGAAAATCATACGGTTATAGTAGAAATTATTTAAAAGTAAAAATAGATGAAGAATTAGAAGTAAATCAAATTGTAAAAGTAAAAATAAATAACTTGACAAAGGGGTTGCTTTATAGTGAATATAAGAAAAAATAAATTTAAAAGAAAACAAAAAAAATATCTAATATCTCTGATAGTAATAGTATTTTTATTTTTTTCTTATAGAACTCTTAGAGTAAATTCTCAAAAAAAAGATGTTGTATGGGAGAATTATGTTTTAATAGGAAAAAGAAATCTTTTTATTGTTTATGATAAAAAGCTATCTATAATGCTTCCTATGGAAGTTTATTTAACAAAAGATATGCAATTTAAAAATTATATAAAAGAAAAGAGATATGCAGACCTTTTAAATGTATTAAATGATGTACTACCTGTAAAGTTAGAAAATTATATAGTTGTAAAAAATAATAGCGATATAAAAATAGAAACAGAACATCAAATAATAATACCTTATATAGAAAAAAATGGTAAAAAATATATACTTAATTCTGGTTTAACAGAGGTTTTTTCTAAACTTTATTATGATAAAGAAGAATTAAATTCTATAAGACCAGAAGAAATAATAGTGGATATATTAAATGCTAATGGTAAAACAGGATATGCAACTGCAACAGGTAAAAAAATACAAGAAGAGTTAGGATTTAAATATAATGCAGCAAATTATGAAGAACTTACAGAATACACGTATATAATAAATAATGGATTATCAGAAGAAACTTTAAAAAAATTATTGTTAACTATAAATGAAAAATATATAAAAGTAAAAGAAAATGCAAATTTACCTACGATAGCAAACTTAGTAATCATATTAGGGAAGGAACAAAAAAATTTATTAGATATTTATGTCATTAGAAAAGATTCTTATGATGAAAAAGTATATAAATTACTAAAAAATGAAGGATATATTACAACAAAAAGAATAAAAAAAGACATAGATATATCAGATAATATGATTGAATACAATAGTGAAGATTATTATACTGCATATAAACTATCAAAATTATTAAATATAGAAAATCTAAGAGAAAACAATGAACTTAATAATAAAATAAATATTCTACTTAAATAATGGAGGAAAAAATGGAGGAAAAAATATTAAAGATAATAGATGCTATTGAAGAAAAAAAAGGAAAAGATATATTGGTATTAGATTTTGAAGGAAAAAATAGTTTATGTGATAAAGTAGTTATAGCTACTCCTAATTCTGAAAAAAATGCTCAAGCAATAGCTGATGAAATAAATAAAAAAATGAATGAAATGGGAGAAAAAAGATTAGGAATTGAGGGCTACAAAGAAGCAAAATGGATATTAATTGATTATGATGACATAGTAATTCATCTTTTAAATAGTGAAAATAGAGAATACTATGCATTAGAACAATTATGGAGTAGCGCAAGGGAAGTTATTAGAAAATAATGAATTTAATAATAATAATTTTTTTAGTGTTTTTAGAAACTAGTGTTTATGTAGATTTTCCTTATAATGCAGTAGCTCTTAGTTATGCTGGATATATTATTTTTACAAAAGAATATTTTTCTCTACCATATCTATTTATTATAGGATTTGTTGTAGGTCTTTCAGGCTATCATGTAGAAAGACCTATTGTGTTTTTTTTATTTCTTTTTATTATTCTTCGTATTTTTTATAAATTTATTCTTTTTCAAGGAATCAATATATTTATTATTACACTTATAGAGGTGATTTTATATCTTTTATATATAAATTTTTTTGAATACAGTTTGTTAAATTTATATTCATTTGTTAAAGAGTTTTTATTTGTATATGTAATGAATTATATTTTTTATAAATTAGAATTTGAAAAAAGCTAGAATTTGAAAAAAGATGGGTGCAAAAATGAGAAAAAAGCAAAATGAAATAAAAATAAGTTTAGTAAAAAATTATAAATTTCGTTTAAATATTTTAAAAATATTTATAATTTTAGTTTATGGATTAGTACTTATAAGACTTTTTTATATGCAAGTATATAATCGTGAAGAATTTATTGAAAAGTCTAAAAAAAATAGGATAAAAATAAGAAGGATAGAAGCACCCAGAGGAAATATATATGATAGAAATGGAAAATTATTAGTAAAAAATATAGCTGGATATAGATTAGTATATTTAAATGGTAGAAGATATAATGATGAAATAGTAAAAAATATAGCGGAGTTATTAGGAATTTCAAAAGAGAGTGTGATAAAAAAAATAAAATATGGAGAAATATATACTTATACAGGAGAAAACGTACTTGAGCAAGATTTAGAAATAGAAAAAGCACATAAAATAATGGAAAAAATAAGTAAATATTCATATTTAGATGTTATTTCTTATTCGAAAAGATACTATATTTATAATGATTTGGCATCTCATGTACTTGGATATATTAAGCCTATAACAGAAAAAGAATATGAAAAATTAAAAGATAATCCAGTCTATACCAAAAGAAGCTATACTGGTAAAAAAGGAATTGAAAAACAGTATGATGAATTATTGCAAGGAAAAGATGGCTATGAATACATTGAAGTAAATGCATATAATAAAATTGTAAAAAAAATAAAAAATGCAGAAGTAAAACCAGGGAGTAATCTATATTTAAGTATAGATTATGAATTACAAAAATACATTACAGATTTTTTAGGAAATGAAAAAGCAGCATTTTTAGCAATGGAAGCTAAAACAGGAAAAATTATAACTATGGTAAGTAGTCCAGAATATTCTTTAAATATGTTTACTTCAAAATTTAGTACAAAAGACTGGAATAAGCTGATTAAAAATCCTAGCAGACCTCTTATAAATAGAATTACAGGAAGTACTTATCCACCAGGTTCAATCTTTAAACCATTAGTAGCTATGAGTTTTTTAGAACAAGGAATAGATAAAGACTATGAAATTTATGACCCAGGATATTATCAAATAGGAAAATGGAAATATAGAAGTTGGAAAAGAGGTGGACACGGTTATACTAATATGGAAAAATCTATTATTGAGTCTGTTAATACATATTATTATACAATGGGAGATAAAATAGGACATAAACCAATAATAGAAACAGCATCTAAATTTGGATTGGGGAAAAAAACAGGAATAGATTTACCAGATGAAAAAGTAGGAATACTTCCAGACAAAGAGTGGAAAAAAGTTCATTATGGTGAAGGTTGGTATAGAGGAGATACAGTAAACTTATCTATAGGTCAAGGGTATTTATTAGTGACCCCTTTACAGATGTTATTAGCCTATGATGTTTTAGCTAATAATGGAATAGGTTATAAACCACATATATTAGATAAAGTGATAGATAGTGAAGGTAAAGTGAAAAATATAGAACATGAAATTTCTATATTATATAACGGTAAAAAAGAGTATTTTGATACACTTCGAGAAGCAATGGTACAAGTTGTAGATAGTAATCATGGAACTGGAAGGAGATTGAGAAGAGATTTTGTAAAAATAGCAGCTAAAACAGGATCTGCACAAAATTCAATGTATAGTGATACACATGCATGGGCAGCAGGTTATTTTCCTGCAGATAATCCAGAAATTGTTTTCGTTTCATTTGTTGAAGGAGGGGGTTCTGGAGGAGCTATTGCAACAAAAGCAGTTAATGCTTTTATTGATAAGTATTATGAAAATAAATAAATCTGTGGGGGGGAGTTAAAAGTGTTGAAATATCTAAAAGACGGAATCTTAATAAAAATAGAAGATTATGAAAAAAATATTTTAGATCTAAAAGAAAATATAGAAAAAAACTTTTTTGATGTAGAAACAGATTTTCTTTTAGAAAGAAAAAATAAGAAATATTATAAAGATATATATAATATTTTAAATGAAAAAGGACACTTTTTGTATTTAATAAAAGATATAACACCACAGATTATATATAAAAAAGTACAAATAATTGAGAAAAAAATACATTCAGGTCAGAAAATAGAAATTGATGGAGATGTTATTTTGCTAGGAGATTTAAATATTGGAGCAGAGCTTATAGCTACAGGAAGTGTTTTTATTTTTGGGAAAGCAAAAGGATTTATTCATGCTGGCTCTAAAGGAAATAATAAAGCTATAGTAGTGGCGAATGAAATAAATTTAAATCATATAAAAATAGCGAATATTATGGCAAAATATCCTAAAATAAGAGAAGTTTCTGTACCTGAAAAAATAAGTTTAAATAATAATAAAATAGAAGTAGAAAGATTAAATGAAAATGAATTTAAAAAATTATTAGAAAAATCAGGAGAAAAAATAGAAGAGAAAAAAAGTTTTTTTAGATTTGTTTTTAATAAAAAAAGAGTGTAGCTTTATTTTGAAAGGATGTCAAAATAAAGAATTGGTAAGAAAAATATAAAATAAAATAGAAAGAGTCCGGGGGTTTTTTAATGAAAGAAACAAATAAGATAAATAAAAAGATAGAAAGAACAAAAAATAATGATAAACCTAGAAAAGAAGAAAAAGTATATATAATGCCACTTGGTGGGTTAGAAGAAGTAGGGAAAAACAGTACAATTATTCAATATAGAGATGAAATAATTGTTATAGATGCAGGAAGCAGTTTTCCAGATGAGAATTTATATGGAATAGATTTGGTAATTCCAGATTATAATTATTTAGAAAAAAATAAAGATAAAGTAAAAGGACTTGTACTTACACACGGGCATGAGGATCATATAGGAGCAATTCCGTATTTATATCAAAAAATAGATAGTACTGTTCCTATCTATGGTGGAAAATTAAGTATAGCATTAGCTATGTCAAAGTTTGATAATTTTGGCGGAATATCACATAAACCAAAAACTTATGAAATAACTAATAGAAGTGTAAAAAAAATAGGAAAATATTTTGAAGTAGAATTTATTAGAGTAACACATTCAATAGCAGATGCTTATTCTATATGTATAAATACGCCAGCTGGTAGAATAGTTCATACAGGAGATTTTAAAGTGGATTTAACACCAGTAGATAATGTAGGATTTGATTTTCAAAGACTTGCAGCTTTAGGTGAAGAAGGGGTAGATTTACTTTTAGCAGATAGTACAAATTCTGAAATACCAGGATTTACACCATCAGAAAGAAGTGTAGGTGAAGCACTTAGAAATGAATTTAGAAATGCTAAAGGAAGAATAATAGTAGCGGCATTTGCATCACATATACATAGATTGCAACAAATTGTAGATGTAGCAAAAGAAACTAATAGAAAAATAGCCATAGATGGAAGAAGTATGGTAAAAGTTTTTGAAATAGCTACAAGACTTGGATATTTAGAAGTACCTAAAGGGCTAATGGTGTCTTTAAAAAATGTAGAAAATAGAAAAGATAATGAAGTAGTTATACTTTGTACAGGGACACAAGGAGAGCCATTAGCAGCACTTTCAAGGATAGCAAAAAATATGCATAGACATATAACAATAAGAGAAGAAGATACTGTGATAATATCAGCTACACCAATTCCAGGAAATGAAAAAGCTGTTTATAGTAATATAAATAATTTACTAAAAAAAGAAGCAGAAGTAGTTTTTAAAAAAGTAGCTGGAATACATGTATCTGGTCATGGAAGTCAAGATGAATTAAAACTAATGCTTAACTTAATAAAACCTAAAAATTTTATGCCTGTCCATGGTGAATATAAAATGTTGAAAGCACATAGACAATTAGCTATAGAGTGTGGAATACCAGTAGAAAATATTATTATTACTGAAAATGGTAAAAAAATAGAGTTAACAAAAGAATACGCAAAGGAAGTAGGAAAAGTTCCGTCAGGTGATGTATTAATAGATGGACTTGGAGTAGGAGATGTAGGAAATATTGTACTTAGAGATAGACAACATTTAGCACAAGATGGAATAGTAATTGTGGTTGTAACTATTTCTAAGAAAACTGGTATGATAGTATCAGGACCTGATATAATAACAAGAGGTTTTGTTTATTCTAGAGAATCAGAAAATTTAATAAATGAAACAACAAAACTTATTAAACAAAATTTAGAAGTACATGAAAAAAATAGTGTAACAGAATGGAATATTTTAAAAGGAACAATAAAAGATACAGCAAGTAAATATTTATATGAAGAAACAAAAAGAAATCCGATAATTTTACCAATCATAATGGAGGTTTAAAAATAAATGAAATTAAACAGTAAACAAAGAAGTTTTTTAAAACAACAAGCACATGATCTAACAGCAGTCGTAAGAATAGGAAAAGATGGTTTGACAGATAATATAATAGAAAATATAGAAAATGCTATTAGAGTAAAAGAGTTAATAAAAGTAAAAGCTCTTCAAAATGCAGAACTTTCAAAACAAGAATTAAGAGAAATTGCAGAAAAAATATCTAAAAAATCAGAAATAGAAATAGTAGATATAATAGGAAAAACAATTATATTCTTTAAAGAAAATGAAAAAAAACCTGTGTATTCAGATAAAATAAAAAAAATATAAGGATGGTACAACGGGATGACGCAAGGTATAATTTTTGGGAATAAAATATTAGATGTAGCATTTTTAGCTGCTTTTTTAGCACAATTTTATAAGGTGATTAGTCCGTTTTTAAAAAAAGAAGGATTAAAATTTCATAGATTATTTGAAACAGGAGGGATGCCAAGTTCACATTCCTCTACTGTTACATCGATAGCGACTTCTATAGCTATTTTAAAAGGGTCAAATAGTATAGAGTTTGCTATTGCAACTGTTTTTGGGATTATTGTTATGTATGATGCTACAGGAATAAGAAGAGCAGCTGGTAAGCAGGCAGGGGTAATAAATAAAATAGTTAGAAATTTAAAAAATAATAACTTTGATATGAAAGAGATGGAAAATGATTTAAAAGAGTTATTAGGACATGAGCCTATTGAAGTACTAGTAGGAGCATTACTTGGAATAGCTGTTTCATTTGCAATGAAATCATATATATTGAAATAGTGGGGTTTAATAATGAATTTAGATATAAAAACACAAAATATAGAAGAACTAGAAAAATCATCACAAGAAATAAGAGAGCTTCTAATAAATGTAGTAAGTACTAATGGAGGACATCTCGGACCAAATTTAGGAGTTGTAGAATTAACGATAGCTCTTCATAAAATTTTTAATTCTCCGCAAGATAAATTTTTGTTTGATGTAGGGCATCAGAGCTATGTGCACAAAATTTTAACTGGAAGAAAAGAAAAAATAAATACAATTAGAAAAAAAAATGGGTTAACGCCATTTACAGATAGAAGAGAAAGCATACATGATCATTTTATATCGGGACATGCTGGAAATTCACTTGCAGCAGCAGCAGGAATAGCTGAAGTAAATAAAAATAATAAAATAATAGCTATTGTAGGTGATGCTTCTTTTGCAAATGGAGAAAATTTTGAAGCACTCAATAATATAGGGGGAAGAAATTTAAAAAATGTTATTATTATATTAAATGATAATGAAATGTCTATAGGAAAAAATGTAGGAGCTATTTCTAAATTATTTAAAGGAATAATGGATACCAAGTTTTATAATGATTTAAAACATGATATAGAGGGCCTAATAAGAAAAATTTATATGGGAAAAGGAATAGCTGATTTTATAAAAAAAATAGAAGGTTCATTAAAATATTTTGTGTCACCTATTAGTATAATAGAAAAATTAGGATTTAAATATTTTGGACCAATAGATGGGAATAATTTTGAAAAACTTTTACAGATACTTGAATATATAAAAACAATAGAGGGACCAGTTTTTTTACATGTAAAAACGGAAAAAGGAAAAGGATATTTGCATGCTGAAGAAAATAAAGAAAAATTTCATGGGATATCTCCTTTTGATATAAAAACAGGTGAAGTTGAAAAAAGTAATAAAAAAACTTATTCTGAAGTTTTTGGGAAAACTTTAGTAGAACTAGCTAAAAAAGATAAAGATATTATGGCAATTTCAGCAGCAATGGTAAAAGGTACAGGATTATTAGAATTTTTTAATGAATTTTCTGAAAGAGCATTTGATGTAGGAATAGCTGAAGAATATGCGGTAACTTTTTCTTCTGCACTTGCATTAGAAGGAAAAAAACCATATTTAGCATTATATTCTACATTTTTACAAAGAGGTTATGATCAATTAATTCATGATATAGCTATTCAAAATTCACCAGTAAGACTTATTATAGATAGAGCAGGAATCGTAGGAGAAGATGGAAAAACACATAATGGATTATTTGATATATCATATTTGTTAACTATACCACATATAGATATAGTAGCTCCAACAACATGTAGAGAATTAGTTGATATATTAGATTATTCTACTAATATTAATAATCCTATTGCCATAAGGATTCCAAGGGAAAAATCTTTTAATTATAAAGGAAATTCTTTTAAAGTTAGTAGAGGAAAATGGAATGAGATAAAAACAGGAGAAAAAGATCTTATTATAGCTATAGGAAGTATGTTTTATGAAATAATAAATATTTATGATGAAATAATAAAAAATAATTTAAACCCAACAATTGTATCCGCAGCTTGGATAAGACCTTTTGATAAAGAATATATTTTAGAAAATATATCTAAATATGAAAATATATTCGTATTAGAAGAAGGAATTGAAGTAACAGGATTTGGAGCTAATTTAATAAATTATTTAAATGAAAATAATATATTAAAAAAAATAAATAAAATAGGACTACCTCAAGAATTTATTGAGCATGCTAAAAGAGATGAAATATTAAAAGAACAAGGATTAAGAGGTCAAAATTTATTGAATAGAATTTTAGAAGGGAGAAAAGGTGGAAAGTAAAGCATTAGTAGATGAATTTTTACAAAATTTAGTTTTTCACCCTACAATTCAGCAACTTAAATTAGTGGATGACAAAGGGATTTCTGTAGCTGTGCATACTTATGATGTATTAAAAACTTCAATTAAAGAGATGAAAAAAAGATATAGAACAATGGAGAATGCAGCAAAAGAAATTGATATGTTTGTTATTTTAGTAGGAGTAATAATACACGATACTACAAAGGCTACTTTAAGATTAAAGAATAATGAAATTTCGCATAGTAATTTAATGAGAAATTATCCAGCACAAGTAAGAAAAGAAGCTGAAAAAATATTAAAAGAAGTAGAGAAAGCCACAAAAGTTGAGATTTTGGATGGGAAATTTGAAAAAATAGTACATATAGTTCTTTCTCATCATGGAAGGTGGGGAAAAATTGTTCCAAATAGTAGAGAAGATGATATAGTGCATTTAGCAGATAAATATTCAGCAACGTATCATAGAATAAATCCTATTGGAGCAAAAAAAATAGTAGCATTAATGAGTAAAGGGCATACTAAAAAACAAATCATTAAAATTACAGGTCAGACAGAAGGAATAATAAATGATAGATTAAAAAGAGCTAAGATATATTTAGGGCTTAAAAATAATCAAGAACTTTTAGAGTATTATTATCAAAATAAAACTGTTCCAAATGGAGATTATAGCTTTTCTAGAAGAATAAAAGAAACAGAAGCATTGTTAAAAAAAGTAGAAAAAAATGGTTTTGAAAATCTTATTTTGGATAATGAATTATTAGAATATTGTTATAAAATGAAAAATTTCAAATAAATTAGGTGGAATTAATGATAAAAGAGAGATTAGATATTTTACTAGTAAAAAAAGGTTTTTTTGATAGTAGAGAAAAAGCTAAAAGAGCTATTATGGCGGGATTAATTTTAGTTAATAATCAAAAAATTGATAAAGCGGGAACTATTATAAAATATAATGAAGAGAAAGAACCTGAAATAAGAATAAAAGGCGATGTTTGTCCTTATGTAAGTAGAGGAGGATATAAATTAGAAAAGGCAATAAAAGAGTTTAATATAGATTTTAAAGATAAAATAGTACTTGATATAGGGTCATCTACAGGTGGTTTTACTGATTGTTCATTACAAAATGGTGCAAAATACGTATATGCAGTAGATGTAGGAACAAATCAACTCGCATGGAAATTAAGAGACAATAAAAGAGTAAAATCAATTGAAAACATGCATATAAAAAATTTAACTTTAAATGATATAGATAATGAAAAAGTTGATATTTTAGTAATGGATGTATCTTTTATATCTATTACTAAAATAATTCCTAATTTAAATAAATTTATTAAAGAAAAAGGCATATTAATGGCTCTTATTAAACCACAATTTGAAGTAGGACCTGAAAATATTGAAAAAGGTGGAATAGTAAGAGATATATCAAAACATAAATTAGCTATCGAGAATGTATTAAAAATAGCCACAGAAACAGGGTTTTATTTAGTTAATATAGATGTATCTCCTATTAAAGGAACAAAAGGAAATATAGAATATATAACAAAATTCATTTATAAAGAAAAAGGAAATATAAACTTAAATATTGATGAATTGTTAGAAAAGGCAAAAAAAATTAAGGAGGAAAAAAATGCTAAATAAAAAAGGAATAATAATTTTATTAATAATCTTAATTAATAGTTTTACTTTTAGTAAAACGGAAAATAAACAAGATGTAGAGCAAAGATATGTAGAGTTAGTAATAGAATCTGTAATGAATTTAATAGATGAAAATTTTGTTTTAACATATGAAAAACAAGATAAAGTAACAAAAGAGAAACTTTTACAAGGGGCTTTAAAAGGAATGATATCAGTATTAGATGATCCACACACTACATATTTTGAAAAAAAAGAATTAGAAAGTTTTGAAGAAGATATGGAAGGTGAATTTGTTGGTGTAGGAATGGTAATAAATAAAAAACAAGATGAAGCACTTTTAGTAGTATCACCAATAGAAGATACACCTGCATTTAGAGCTGGAATAAAGCCTAAAGATAGAATATTAGAAATAAACGGAGAAAGTACTATACCTCTTACAAGTGAAGAATGTCAAAAAAAATTAAGAGGAGCTAAAGATACAACAGTTAATATAAAAATTTATAGAGAAAGTATAGATAAAACAATAGATATTACTCTTAAAAGAGATATAATAGAATTAAAGTATGTAAAAAGTAAAATGTTGGATAATAAAATAGGATATGTTAGACTTACACAATTTAGTAGCAATGTATCTAAAGATATAGAAAAATCTATAATAAATTTAAAAAAGCAAGGAATGAAAGGGCTTATATTTGATCTTAGAACAAATCCTGGTGGACAATTAGCTGAAGCAATAAAAGTAGCATCTTTATTTATAAAAGAAGGTAAGATAGTAAGTATGAAAGATGCAAAAGGAAAAGAGTATGTATATAAAAGAGAAGGAGATTATTTAGGAGATTTTCCATTAGTGATATTGATAAATGAAGGATCGGCTTCAGCAAGTGAAATAGTATCTGGTGCAATAAAAGATTATAAAAGAGGATTACTAGTAGGAGAAAAAAGTTTTGGTAAAGGTTCTGTACAAAATATATTTTATTTAGCAAATGGTGATGGAATAAAATTAACAATTGCAAAATATTTTACCCCAAATGGAGAAAGTATTCATGAAAAAGGAATAATGCCAGATGTTGAAGTAAAAGAAAAGGATGATTTTTTATTCTTTGAAGGTACATTAACAAATGTAGAAGAGAGCAGTTTAGAAGAAACAAAACATGAAATAATAGATGCTATAGGAAAATCAGAAGGTGAAGAGAAAAAGAAAGAACTTGAAGAAAAAAAAGATGAACAACTTATTATGGCAGAATCAATATTAAAAGGAATAATATTATACAATACAAAATAAATTTAAAAGATAAAAATAAAATAAGTCCTTTAATTTTTAAAGGACTTATTTTAATATTGTAGAAGGATAAATATGAATATAAAAGAAAAGTTAAGAGAGGTATAAAAATGCTTTATATAGTAGCGACACCAATTGGTAATTTAGAAGATATGACATTTCGTGCAATAAAAATTTTAAAAAAAGTAGATTATATTTTTGCAGAAGATACAAGAGTAACAAAAAAGTTGCTTAATCATTTTGAAATAGAAAATATAATATATAGATATGATGAACACAGTAAACATCATCAAATAGCTAACATTATGAATTTATTAATTGATGAAAAAGATATAGCACTTGTAACAGATGCAGGGACTCCATGTATATCTGATCCAGGATATGAAGTTGTAGAAAAAGCATTAGAAAAAGGAATAAAAGTAGTACCCATTCCTGGAGCAAGTTCGTTGACAGCAGCAAGTTCAGTATGTGGTATGAATATGAGAAGAATAGCATATGAAGGGTTTTTACCAAAGAAAAAAGGAAGACAGACATTACTGAATAAATTAAAAGAAGAAGAAAGAAATATAGTGATATTTGAATCGCCACATAGAATTGTAAAAACTTTAAAAGAAATAAAAGAGTATTTAGGAGATAGACAAGTTACTATTGCTAGAGAAATAACAAAAATTTATGAAGAAATAGTAAAAGGTAGTATAGAAGAAGTGTTAAATGTATTTGAAAGTAAGACAGTAAAAGGTGAAATAGTACTAATAGTAGAAGGACTTGAGAATTATAAAGAGAGAAAGAAAAGAGAGGAAGATTAAAAGTGTCAATGACAAAAATAAATTGGTATCCAGGGCATATGAAAAAAACAAAAGATATGATAAATGAAAATATGAAGATAATAGATATTGTATTAGAAATAGTAGATGCGAGAATACCATTAAGCAGTAAAAATCCAGATATACCAAAATTTGCAAAAAATAAAAAAAGATTACTTTTATTAAATAAATCAGATTTAGTAGAAAAAGAAGAGATAAATAGATGGAAAAAATATTTTAAAGAAAATAATATGGCAAATGAAGTACTTGAGATTAGTGCAGAAACTGGATATAATATAAAAAAAGTTTTTTCATTAATAAATGAGTTATCAAAAGAAAAAGTAGAAAAAATGAAAAAAAAAGGTTTGAGAAATGTAAATGTAAGAATAATAGTAGCAGGTATACCAAATGTAGGTAAATCAAAATTAATTAATAGAATAGTTGGGAAAAATTCTGCTGGTGTAGGAAATAAACCTGGATTTACAAAAGGGAAGCAATGGATTAGAATAAAACAAGGGGTGGAACTACTTGATACTCCAGGGATATTATGGCCTAGATTTGAAAATGAATTTGTAGGATATAGTCTTGCTATTGCAGGGGCTATAAAAGATGAAATACTTCCTATAGAAGAAGTTGCTCAAGAATTTATAAAAAGAATTAAACAATTAAATAAAGAAGGAATATTTATAGAAAAATATAGATTAGAAAAAAGTGATATTAATGAATTACCTGAAATCATATTACAAAAAGTAGCAAAAAATTTAGGAATGTTGCAAAAAGGTGAAAAACTTGATACACTTCAAGCAGCATATAAAATACTTAGAGATTATAGAGCTTGTAATTTAGGAAAATTTGTAATAGATATAGAAAATAATAATTAGAGAGGTTAGGTTATGAAAAATAAACTTGATTTAAATTTAGAACTTACACAAAAAATATTAGTAGACTTTGTAAGAGAAGAAGTACATAAATCAGGATTTAAAAAAGCAGTATTAGGACTATCAGGAGGAATAGATTCTGCATTAGTAGCTTTTATTGCAAAAGAAGCATTAGGGCCTGAAAATGTACTAGGAGTAATGATGCCTTATAAATCATCTAGTCAAAATAGTATAGACCACGCAAAATTGGTAGTAGAAAAATCAAAAATAAAAAGTGAATTAATAGAGATAACAGATATGGTAGATGCATATTTCAATAAATTTTCTGATATGAATAATATGAGAAAAGGAAATAAAATGGCAAGAGAAAGAATGACTATTCTTTATGATATGTCAGCAAGAGAAAATGCTCTTGTTTTAGGAACATCAAATAAAACGGAGTTATTATTAGGATATGGAACTCAACATGGAGATATGGCGTCAGCATTAAATCCAATAGGTGATTTATATAAAACTCAAGTTTGGGCATTATCAGAATATATGGGAGTTCCAAAAGAAGTAATAGAGAAAAAACCAAGTGCTGATCTTTGGGAAGGGCAAAGTGATGAAAATGAACTTGGATTTACATATTATGAAGCCGATAAATTACTTTATGCAATGATAGATGAAAGAAAAACATATGAAGAGTTATTAAATGAAGGATATGAGAGACCGTTTATAGAAAAATTGTATAGAAAAATTAAATTTTCTCAATACAAAAGAAAATTACCAGTAATAGCAAAAGTATCAGCTAGAACTATAGATAGAGACTTTAGATATCCTAGAGATTGGGAAATATAGAAAATTAATGAATTTAAAAAATTATAGAAGAAAAAAGTTATACGAGGAGTTAAATATATGAAGAAAATAGATTTTTTTGAAAATACTAAAATAATGGGAATATTAAATGTGACTCCTGATTCATTTTCAGATGGTGGAAAATATAATAATATAGATAAAGCTTTAATTAGAGTAGAAGAAATGATAAAAGAAGGTGCAGATATTATTGATGTAGGAGCTGAATCATCTAGACCGGGAGCAAAAGTAGTACCGTTACAAGAAGAACTTGATAGAGTAATACCTATTGTTTCTAGAATAAAAAAAGAATTTGATGTAATATTGTCTATTGATACTTATAAAAGTGAAGTAGCAAAAGAATGTCTAAAGTATAATGTAGATATAATAAATGATATTACTGGATTTAGAGATGAAAAGATGCTTGAAGTAGTTAAAGAGTATGAATGCTATTTAATCGCTATGCATATGCAAGGGACACCTCAAACAATGCAAAATAATCCTACTTATAATAATATAATAAATGACATAAAAGATGAATTTAAGACTCTCTTATTAAAATTAGATAAGTATTCGATTGAAAAAAATAGATTAATATTAGATCCAGGAATAGGATTTGGTAAGACGATAGAGCATAATCTAGAAATTTTAAAATATTTAAATAAATTTAAAGAATTTGAATTGCCGATACTTATTGGAGCTTCAAGAAAATCGTTTATTGGAAAAATTTTAGATGTAGAGACTGATGATAGACTTGAAGGAAGTCTAGCAGTGGCAGCATTATCTGTACAAAATGGAGCTAATATTTTGAGAGTACATGATGTAAAAGAAACAAAAAGAGTAGCTAAGATGATAGATGCAATAATGAAAGTATAGTTTTATAACTAAATAAGAATAATTAAGTGGTTTAGAAAAAATAAAAAAGTAAAGTAGTATTTTTATAGGGGGATTAAAATGCTTACAAAATATGAAGAAGCTTTTGCATTTTTTAATAGAAATAAAAATATTTTATATTCTGCATTATTTTTTAATTTCATAATAAGTTTTTTAGTTATAGATTTAAGGTTATCTATAATGGGATATTTTTTGTTTTTTATGTTTTCAATAGGTCTTATATCAATTGTAAAAAATGAAACAAGGCTTAGTAAAATTAATATTAAAAGAATATTTCTCTATTCTCTTATATATTACCCTAAAATATTTCAAAACTTAATTGAAGCGATACTTATTATAGTAATAAATATATCTTTATTAAGTGTATTGACTATTTTACCTATGTATGGAATAGGAATATTAAAAAATGATATATTTACATTTTTTGCAATAATATTTCTTTTATTAATAGTATTGGTCTATAGAATACCCTTAATAGTGTATTCTTTTATAACAAGTATAATAATTCCAAAAGAATTTGGGAAATATGCAATAGTAAAAATAAAAGAAATAATAAAAAGAGAAAAAGGAAGCTATAATGCACTTGTAAAACAATTATTAATTTTTTTAATGTTAAGTTATTTAATATTTATATCGAAAAATATATTAAGTAGCTATATTTTAAAATATATATTAAATTTTTTAATACTATTTTTTTTAGTAAGAAATTATTATTGGTACTATACCATTGTTAATGCAACAGGAGAATACAAAAAAATTTATGATGAAAATACTTATAATGGAATGTATAGTAGTACTTTAGGTAGATTTTTTATGTAATTTTTAGGAGGAAAATAATGTATAATAATAATCCATACAACAAAAATAATGCTTATGCACAGTATAAAAATACTCAAATTCAAACAGCAACACCAGGACAATTGATATTGCTTTTATATGAAGGTGGCGTAAAATTTTGTAAATTAGCAAAAATAAGCATTGATGAAAAAAATATAATGAATGCTAATAAATATATAATAAAAATACAAGATATAATAACAGAATTAATGGCTTCTTTGGATATGAAAAGTGGTGGAGAAATAGCTCAAAATTTATATAGTATTTATGATTATATGTTAAGTCAATTAGTAGAAGCTAATTTAAAAAAAGATAAAGAAAAAATAGATGAAGTTCAAAAATTATTAGAAGAATTAAGAGATACTTGGAAAGTAGCAGTAAAAAATACTGGTGGAGTGAAAGGTGGATTAAAAGGTGGATTTGGAAGAGCTTGATATTATAGACGAATATAAAAAACTTTATAGATTGTCTAGTGAGGAGAATAGAGAGTTAAATCAAAAAGAAATAGATGAAGAATATATAAGCCTTTTATCACAAAAGAAAATAGAAATTAAAAAAAAATTAGAAAAAATAGAATTAAAAAATTTAAATAACGAAATAAAAATAGAGCTAAAAGAGTTGATAGAGGAAATATTAGATATAGAAAATGGAAATCAAAAACTTTATAAAGAAAAAATAGGAGATATAAAAAAAGATATTATTGCTCTACATCATGAAAAAAAGCTAAAAAATACATATATGAAAACAGGGATAAATAAAAAGTAACTTGAAATAGTAAATAAAGATATAGTATAATAGTAGATGATACATGGTTTTTGAGAAAAGGAGGTGTCAACATGAAGTTAACAGGAGCTTATGGAGGAGCTGCATATAAAGATATCAAACTGAAAAATGATTATGAAAAAAGATCTGATTTATTGAAAAAAGCTAGTGCAACTAAGAATGATGAAGTTTTAGCTGGGGAGAAAAACTTCGAAATGAAAACAAATGAAATACTGAGAAAAATAAAGTATTATCAAACTGAAATATCTGTTGCACAAAATGGAAGTGGACAACTTTCTGAAATCCAAAGTAAATTAGAAGAGTTAAGAAAATTAACTAGTAAGCTAGAAGGACAAACACCATCTGTAAATTATAAAGACAAAGCAGATGCATTGCTTATAGAAGTAGAAAAAATAGCCAAGTCCTTGCAAGGAAGTAGTCAGAAAGCATTAAACGGAATTAATTTACAAACTTTAGGTCTTGATGAATTTTGGATAAGCGACAATAAGTTAGAAGTTATTGATGAAGCGATAGATGATATTTTAGCTAGAAGTTCTGAAAATAAAGAGAATATTAATAAGTTTAATAAAGAAATTAAAAAACTACAAATAGCATCAGAAAATACAATAGCTGCTTCATCTAGAATTGATAATCCAGATGAATTAAATGAAAAATTATCTGAATTAAAAGAACAAATTAATGATGAAAAAGCAATTTCAGCTCAAGCAAATGTATCTCAAGCTAGAGTAATGAATGTATTAGAAGATTAATTTTATAAAAAAAGAGGCATTTTAAAATGCCTCTTTTTTTATTTCTTTTTAAGTATTTCAATAGGATTTATAGCAATAACTCCTTTGTCAGTTCTTTTTCTTAATTCGTATTCAAATGTATCATTAAATATAGCAATAGTAGTATTCACATCTCTAATATAATCACCTTTTTTATATTTTAATTCTGTTAGATGAGAATAAATAGAAATATATCCATTGTTGTGATAAATAAAAATAGCTTTTCCAAGATTAGAATTTTCTCCAGAATATATAACCATTCCAGGCGCTGAAGCACTTATTTTATTTTCTGAACTAGCAATTTCAATAGATTTTTTACCGTTTTTATCAAAATTTCTAGTTATTTTAAAATTAGATAACGGATAAAATAAATTAGTAGAATTATTTATTGTGTAATCTTTTGATAAAGTAGTATTTATATTATCTTTTTTTATATTTTCTTTTTCTTTTTTTATATTTTTAGAAGTTATAATTTTTGTATTTGAATTTTTAATTTTTTTATCTAAAATATAATAATCTGTTCCATCATCAAAAAGAATAGTTAAATCTTTATATCCTTTATCAGTACCAAAATCAAAAGTTTTATTGTATTGATTTACAGAGCTACAAGATATAAATATTAATGAAAATAGAACAAAATAAACTTTTTTCATGCTAAAACCCCTTTTATTGTAGAATTAATCTATATTAAGTATATCATAAAATAAAAATATTTCAAATTATACTTAAAATGTAGTATAATAATTATAAAATTTGATTTAAAAATAAAATTGTTATTGTGAAAAAAAATATTAAAATAGATTTAAAATTGTAATAATTATAGAATATACGTAACATTTTTTATTAGACATAATAGTTCATAAATTTTTTATAATATAAGGAGGAAATATGTTATTCAATTTATCAGTAATAATATTGGTAGCTATGTTATTTTCATCATTATTTCAAAAGATTAAATTACCACCATTACTTGGAATGATATTAACCGGAGTTTTATTGGGACCTTTTTCAAGAGATTTTTTTATGAATAATGGATTTGAAAGTTTAAAATTTTTATTTATATCAGATAAAATTTTGGATATATCATCAGAACTTCGAACAGCAGCACTTATAGTTATACTTATTAGAGCAGGGCTTGGAATAAATAGAGAGGTACTCAATAAAATTGGTGTTCCTGCACTTAAAATGTCATTTATTCCATGTATATTAGAAGGAACATTTATTATATTTGCAGCGCATTATATTTTGGGATTTTCTTTTATACTATCAGGTGTATTAGCATTTATAATAGCAGCAGTATCACCAGCAGTTATTGTACCAGAAATGCTTAATTTAAAAGAAGGAGGATATGGAAAGAAAAAAGAGATACCTACATTAATATTAGCTGGAGCATCGATAGATGATGTATTTGCAATTACGTTATTTAGTTCTTTTTTAGGAATGGCACTTGGAAAAAATGTAAATGTAATAAAATCTATTTTTAATATTCCAATTAGTATAATTTTAGGGATTATTATAGGAATTATTCTAGGATATTTATTATTAAAATTATTTAAAAAATTTCATATGAGAGATACTAAAAAAGTATTAGTATTTATGATGGTAGCAATTATGTTTCATCATATAGAAGAATTAAAAATTATACCACTTGCTAGTTTATTGGGAATAATGGCAATAGGGTTTATAATTTTAGAAAAAAATGATGATTTAGCTAAAAGAATGGCTTTAAAATTTAATAAAGTATGGGTATTAGCGGAAATATTGTTATTCGTACTTATAGGAGCAGCAGTAAATATAAATCTTATATTTAAATCAGGATTTTTAGGATTAATAGTAATAGCAATAGGGTTAATAGGTAGAACAATAGCAGTGTATATATCATTAGCGGGTTCAAAATTAAACAATAAAGAAAAATTATTTTGTGCAATAGCGTATTTACCAAAAGCAACAGTACAAGCAGCAATAGGAGGTATACCATATGCTATGGGAGTACCAAATGGTGATATTATGTTAGCAATAGCAGTATTATCAATAGTAGTTACAGCACCGTTAGGCGCAATAGGGATTAGACTATCAAAAGATAGTTTATTAGAAATAAACTAAATAAGGGGGAGAGATGATAAAAAACTTTTTTTCTAATGAAAATAGTATAGAGAAAATTATAGAAGGGATAGAATTAGAAAAAAAAAAATTAAGACTTATTTTATTTTTTACAAGTAAGATTGAAAATTTTAAAGAAATTTCAGAAAAGCTATCTAAGAAATATATTGAATGTGAAATCATAGGTATAACAACAGCAGGAGAAGTCCATAATAAAGCAGGAATTGTAAAAAAATCTGTTACAGGAATAGCATTTTATGAAAGTATAGAGTATATAATTTCTCGTATAGAAGATGTAAAAAATTTACCAATATTATCTAGACAACAAATAATAAATGAATTTAATAAAAAAAATTATTTAAAATCAAAATATACTAATAAAGAAGTAGGGATACTCTTTAATGAAGGATTATCTGGAGCAGAAGAAAATGTATTATCAATTATAAACTCTATTTTTAAAAATAAATTAGAAATAATAGGAGGAAGTGGAGGAGATAATTGTAGATTTGAAAAAACATTTTTATCTTTAAATGGTGAATTATTAAATAATACATCATTGTTTTTATATCTTAATTTTGAAAAAACAAATTTTAAAATAAAAACATACAAAGACGTAATGTATAAAAAAACAGATATAAAAACTAGAATAACAAAAGCAGACTTTAATAATAGAATAATATATGAGTTAGATAATAAAAAGGCTAGTGAAAGATACGCAGAACTTTTAGGAATAAATGAAAATAGATTAAATAAATATTTGCAAAAACACCCATTAGGTAGAACTGTTTTAGATGATATTTATATATCAACAGTGTTTTCAATAAATGCAGATAAAAGTATAAAAATGTATACTAAAATTCCAGAAAATATTACTGTAAATATTTTGGAAAAAAAGAATCCTTTAGATAGCCAAAAAATTGTATTAGAAAATATTAAAAAAGATTTTAAAAAAGTTAATATGATGTTTACTGTTCAATGTATTCTTACAGAGCTTAATTATAGAAAAAATAATATAGAAAAACATTTTATAAATAATTTAGCAAATATATCAGATTTTTCAGGTTTTTTATCTTATGGAGAGCAGTACAAAGGAATACATTTAAATCAATCAATAATATTATTATGCATAGGGGAATGAGGCATATGACGGGAATATTAAAAAAACTTTTTATAAAAAAAGAAATAAAAGAAACAAAAGAATTAAAAGAAGAAAAAGAGAACAATATATATTTAAATGCTCAACTTGAATTAATGGATATAATTAATGAAACACTTAAAGTTAACACAAAAAATGGATTAGAACTTGAAGAAGATTTAAAAGAAAATATTGAAATAATAAAAAATTGTTGTATTGAATTAAAATATATTAAAGAAAATATGAAAATTTTAAAAGAAGAAATAAGTAAAATAGAAAAAACTATAATAGATTATAGAAAAGATATTTTTTTTGGAAATAACAATTGTAATGAATTAAAAAAAGAAGAATTAGAGTTTATTAAAAAAGAAGAAAAAAGAATAAATAAAATGAAAAAAATAATAAAAAATACAGAAAATATCTGTAGTAAAAGAGCATTAGAGATAGATATTCTTGAAAAGCATATAAGTAATATATCAGAAAATCTTAAAGAAAGGCTGAGTTTTTTTAATGATATATCTTCATATCATTATCAAATGAATAAACTTATAGAAAAAATAAAAGAAAAATAAAAAAATTATTAAATTAGCATAGGGAAAATAAGTACAAATAAACTTGAAATTTTCAAAAAATTAAGTGAAATAAAAAAAATGTTTGACAAAACTTAAAGGTTGTGATATTATTATACTCGCCTTGGAAAGTTCGGAATATAGCGCAGTCCGGTAGCGCACCTGCCTTGGGAGCAGGGGGCCGCAGGTTCGAATCCTGCTATTCCGACCATTGCGGGAATAGCTCAGTTGGTAGAGCGTCAGCCTTCCAAGCTGAATGTCGCGAGTTCGACCCTCGTTTCCCGCTCCATATATGGTGAGCGTAGTTCAGTTGGTAGAGCGCCAGTTTGTGGCACTGGTTGTCGCGGGTTCAAATCCCGTCGTTCACCCCAATTAAATATTTGCGTCATTAGCTCAGTTGGTAGAGCACACGACTTTTAATCGTGTTGTCACAGGTTCGATTCCTGTATGACGCACCATTCATTTTGCGAGGGTGGCGGAATTGGCAGACGCGCTAGACTTAGGATCTAGTGTCTATGACGTGAGGGTTCAAGTCCCTCCCTTCGCACCATTTAAGTAGTCCACTTGGACTTTTTTTTTATAAAAAAATATGCGTCTATAGCTCAATTGGATAGAGCGGCGGACTTCGGATCCGTAGGTTGTGGGTTCGACTCCTACTAGGCGCGCCATTTAAAAAATAGAGTTGATACTCTATTTTTTTATTTTTATAGAGAATATATTTTAAGTTTTTTATGTATTACATACGATTTAATAAAATTATAAATTTAATTTATAAAAAATTTAATTTATAAAAAAGGAAAAAGACAAAAAATGCATATATATAAATTGTGATATATTTGACATAAAAAGATATAAATTAAAAAAATAGATGATTATCATAAAAAAATTCAAAAAAAATAAAAAAAAGTTCTTTTAAAGTTTAAAAGTCCTTAAAAATCAAAGACTATATATATGGAATATATTAGATATATTTAAATCATATATTTGAAGAAATATAAAAATCGTGTATAATAGAGTAGTATTATAATAATAAATTTTTATTAATTAGTTTAATACTATTATAATATTAAACTAAATAAAGATGTAGGAGGGAGATAATAGTGAAAAGATTAAAGTGGCTATTGACATTATTAACATTAGTATTATTTGTAGCTTGTGGTGGAGGTGGCGCAAAAGAAAGTGCGAAAACTAAAGCTGAAAAAAAAGTTGTGAAAATTAATTTAGGACAAGAACCTGGAACAATGGATCCGCAATTAACAACAGATCAAAGTGCTATGCAAATATTACCATTTATTATGGAAGGGTTAACTAGATTAGGAGCTACTGGAGATGTAGTACCTGGTGTAGCAGAATCATGGACGGTAGAAGGTAATAAATGGACATTTAAATTAAGAGATACAAAATGGTCAAATGGTAAACCAGTGACAGCTCATGATTTTGTATTTGGAATAAGAAGAGCAATAGAGCCTGAAACAGCTTCAGAGTATGCATATATGACTTATTATATAAAAAATGCTCAAGCTTATAATGAAGGGAAAATTAAAGATTTTTCTAAAGTTGGAGTAAAAGCATTAGATGATAAAACAGTTGTGTTTGAATTAGAAAAACCAGCTGCTTACTTTGCATCAGTAACTGCATTCCCAACATATTATCCTTTAAATGAAGAATTTTTCAAAGAAAAAGGAGAAGACTATGCATTAGAAAAAGATAACTTCTTATTTAATGGGCCATTTAAAATGGTTAAATGGGAACATGATAGTAAAATAGTATTAGAAAAAAGAGCAGATTATTGGAATTCGTCAAAAATTAAATTAGATGGAATTACTGCACTTATGGTAAATGATAGTAATACAGCTTTAAATATGTATAAAAATGGTGAGTTAGATATAGTTGGACTAGGCGGAGATCAATTACCAGAATTTAAAGATAGTCCAGAATTAGTAAGTTATAGTGATGGTTCTGTATGGTATTTTGAATTTAATACAAAACATAAATTATTAAAAAATAGAAAAATAAGAGAAGCTATAACTATAGCAATTGATAGAAAAGAATTAGTTGAAAAAATCAAAAAAGATGGATCTAAAGCTGCTCAAGGAATGGTACCTTATGGATTCCCTGGAATTGATAAAGGATTTAGAGAAGATTTTGGAAGCGAATTATATAAAGATAATGATGTAGAAAGAGCTAAACAATTACTAGCTGAAGGATTAAAAGAAGTTGGACATACTGGTCCAGTAGAAATTAGCTTATTAACTGGTACAAGTGATACAGCAACAAAAGAAGCTCAATTCTATCAAGAGCAATTAAGAACAAAACTTGGAATAGAAGTTAAAATAGAACAAGTTACTTTCCAAATTAGACTTCAAAGAATGTCTTCGAGAGACTTTGAAATTGTATTAGCAGGATGGGGACCAGATTATAACGACCCTATGACTTATATGGATTTATGGGTAACAAATGGTGGAAATAATCATACTGGTTGGTCAAATGCTGAATACGATGCTTTAATAGAGAAAGCTCAAACTTCATCAGATAATAAAGTGAGAATGGAAGCTATGGCTGCTGCAGAAAAAATATTAGCTAAAGAATTTCCTATAGGTGTTACTTTCTATAGAAATAGAAACAGATTAGTAAAACCTTATTTAAAAAATGTATACTTTAGAGCAGTTGGTCAAGAAACAGATTTATATTATGCTGATATTCAAAAATAATAAAAAAATTAAAAAATAACATAAATGGTCGCTATATATCGCTTATATAGTGACCATTTTCCAATGTTTATTATTGATTTTTTTAGGAAATATATTTGAAAATATTAAAATATATAGTATAATATACTTACCTTATTTTTTGTTATAATGAGAAGCTGAAAATTGTTTTTCATTTTCTCATTAAAAACAAAATTAATTATATATTTTTAGAGAGGAGACATTATGTTTAATTACATTTTTAAGAGAATTGTATCAAGTGTTATTACATTATTACTAATTACAACGATTACTTTTTTTCTAGTTCATCAATTACCTGGAGATCCTTTTGCTAGCGAAAAGGCTATTCCACCTAAAATTAAAGCAAAACTTATGGAAAAATATGATTTAGATAAACCATTACCTATACAGTATGTGAAATATGTTGGGAATTTATTAAAAGGTGACTTTGGTCTTTCAATGAAAGTTAGAGGAAGAAAAGTATCAAGTATGATTAAAAATCATTTCCCATATTCACTAGATTTAGGAATAAGAGCTGCAATTTTTGCATTTTTTGTAGGAGTATTTTTAGGAATAATAGCGGGATTAAATAGAGGGAAAAAACTTGATTCTGGAGCAATGCTACTAGCAGTTATCGGAGTATCGGTACCTAGTTTTGTATTAGCAGGGACATTACAATGGATAATAGTTGCTATAAATGGAAAATTTGGAATATCATTACTTCCTGTAGCAGGATATGATACTTGGCAACATAAAGTATTACCTACTATTGCACTTGGACTTTTTCCTGTAGCTGTAATAGCTAGAATGATGAGAGCATCAATGATAGATGTATTTAGCCAAGATTATATTATAACTGCAAAATCAAAAGGTCAAAAACCTTTTAAAATTGTTACAAGACATGGTATTAGAAATGCTATTATGCCTGTAGTAGTATATATGGGACCATTACTTGCAGCAATAACTACAGGTTCGTTTGTTATAGAAAAAATATTTTCTATTCCTGGTCTAGGAAGATACTATGTAGAAAGTATATATAATAGAGATTATACAGTAGTATTAGGAATTACTATATTTTATGCTTTTTTATTAGTAGTGATGCTACTAATAGTGGATATACTTTATGTATTTATAGATCCTAGAGTAAGACTAAGTAAAGGAAAAGGAGAATAGTTATTATGAAACATGATTTTACGTTTGTTGGAAAAGATTTAGCTGAAAGTGAAAAAATATATAAACCAAGTATGACATATCTTGAAGATGCGTTAAGAAGATTTAAACAAAATAAATTAGCAATGTTTTTCTTTTGGTCACTTCTAGTAATGTTTTTATTTGCGATAATTGGACCATATTTAAACAAGTATGGATATAGAGAAATGAATACTGATATGACTTTTAGATTTTGGGATGCGGAATCATTAAAAGCTGGATATTACTTTGGTACTGATAATTTTGGTAGAGATTTCTTTACTAGAATTTGGGCTGGAGCAAGAGTATCATTTACCATTGCTTTAATAGTTGTATTTATAGAAGGAGTTGTAGGAACTTTATATGGTGGTATAGCAGGTTTTTTTGGTGGTAAAATAGATTTTTATATGATGAGATTTGTAGAAATAATGATGTCTGTACCAAGTATGATATATATTATATTATTAATGGTAGTATTAGGACCTGGATTAAAAACTATAATTATAGCTATGGGTGCTACTAGATGGATGTTTATGGCTATGATAGTAAGAAGTGAAGTATTAAGGATTAAAGAACAAGAATTTGTTATGGCTTCAATAGCTCTTGGAGCTAATCCGATGTGGATAATTACAAAACATCTTATTCCAAATGCATTAGGTCAAATAATAGTTAGACTTACACTTGACATACCTCAAGCTATATTTAGTGAAGCATTTTTAAGTTTTATTGGAATAGGTATTCCAGTACCTTTAGCTTCATGGGGAAGTTTAGCGAATGAAGGATATCAATTATTACAAAGAGGACCACATCTTTTTGTAATACCAGCATTATTAATATCGTTTACAACTTTAGCATTTAATATTGTTGGAGATGCATTAAGAGATGCGTTAGATCCAAAATTGAGAAAATAATCTTATTTTATATATTATTTTAGGAGAGGAATGTAAAGATGGAAAATAAAAAACTGTTAGATGTAAAAGACCTTCATGTTTCTTTTGATACATATGCAGGAGAGGTAAAGGTTTTAAGAGGAATAAATTTTTCAGTAAATGAAGGAGAGAGCCTTGCTATAGTTGGAGAATCTGGTAGTGGGAAATCAGTTACAGTACAAACAGTAATGAAGCTTATACCTATGCCACCTGGAAGAATAAAACAAGGTGAAATGATATTTGATGGAGAAGATTTAGTAAATAAATCAGAATCAGAAATGCAAAAAATTAGAGGTGGAAAAATAGGAATGATTTTCCAAAATCCACTATCTTCGTTAAATCCTACTATGAAAATAGGAAATCAAATAGTAGAGGGTATACTCTTACATCAAGATATGACTAAGCAAGAAGCAAAAGAAAGAGCTATAGAAATGCTTAGACTTGTAGGGATACCAACTCCAGAAAAAAGATTTAATCAATATCCACATGAATTTTCAGGTGGAATGAGACAAAGGGTAATAATAGCTATTGCCCTTGCTTGTAATCCAAAATTATTAATAGCTGATGAACCAACAACAGCCCTTGACGTTACAATACAAGCACAAATATTAGACCTTATGAATGAATTAAAACATAAATTAAACACAGCAATAATAATGATAACTCATGATCTTGGAGTCGTTGCTGATATAGCGGAGAGAGTAATCGTTATGTATGGTGGAGAAGTGATGGAAGAAGCTTTAGTAAGAGATATATTTCATAATCCAGAACATCCATATACATGGGGATTGTTGAGATCTATGCCGCGACTTGATATTGATAGAGAAAAAGAAAATTTAGAGTCAATAGATGGAACACCACCAGATTTATTAGCACCTCCTGTAGGATGTCCTTTTGCTCCTAGATGTGAATATGCTATGAAAGTATGTAAAGAGAAAAAACCAGGATTCTTTAGAATAAGTGATACTCATAAAGTAGCTTGTTGGTTACATCATGAAGATGCGCCAAAAGTTGAGAATCCTATTGTTAAGCAAAAGGAGGAACTAAAATAATGGCAAAAGAGAAATTATTAGAAGTAAAAAATCTAAAGAAATATTTCCATGTAGGACACAAACAAATATTAAAAGCTGTTGATGGAGTTAGTTTTGATGTATATAAAGGAGAAACATTAGGACTTGTTGGAGAATCTGGTTGTGGAAAAACAACATTAGGAAGAACGCTTACAGTTCTTTATCCAAAATCAGGTGGAGATGTAATATATAATGGAACAAATGTAAATAATATACCTACAAAAGAATTTGCAAAAAAAGCTCAAATGATATTTCAAGATCCACAAGCATCATTAAATCCTAGAATGACGGTAGCTGATATTATAGCAGAAGGATTAGATGTGCATAAAATGTATAAAACAAAAGAAGAAAGATTAGAAATAGTATATAATCTACTTGAAAAAGTGGGATTAAATAGAGAACATGCAAATAGATTTCCTCATGAATTTTCAGGAGGCCAAAGACAAAGAATAGGAATAGCAAGAGCATTGGCTGTAGATCCAGAATTTATAGTATGTGATGAACCTATTTCAGCTTTAGATGTATCTATCCAAGCACAAGTAACAAACTTATTAAGAGAATTACAAAAAGAAAGAGGACTTACATATATATTTATTGCACATGATCTTAGTATGGTAAAATATATATCTGATAGAGTAGCTGTAATGTATTTAGGAGATATGGTAGAGTTAACAGAAAGTAATAAATTATATGAAAAACCATTACATCCATATACAGAAGCATTATTATCAGCTGTACCTATAGCAGATCCAGATATAGAAGCTAGTAAAAATAGAATAAAATTAGAAGGTGATTTACCAAGCCCAATAAATCCACCAAAAGGTTGTAAATTTTCAACTAGATGTAAATATGCAAAGGATAAATGTAGACAAGAAAGACCTGTAATGAGAGAAATAGAACCAGGTCATTATGCAGCTTGTCATTTTAGTGAAGAAATCTTTTCAGATAAATAAAATGTATAGAATACAAAGTACAAGAATGTAAAAAAATTCTCAAGAGGTATTGACTTTTTGAATAAAATAAGTTATTCTTATAAATGTAAGGTCTTAATAATATATATATTGTTTATATTTAAAAAATATTAACTGTACTAAAAGTGTATTAAAATCGAGAAAATAACAAAAATAAGATAAAATGTAAAAAAAGTGTAAAAAAAATGGTAAAAAAACTCAAAAAATATCAAAAAAAGCTTGAAAAAAAAATTAAAAAATGGTAAATTAAAACTAGAGTATTAAAAATTATATTTTAGAAAATTATTTTTTTTAATTGAATACTATATTATATGTAGTATTTAACTTTTTATTATAAAAAAGACTAAAAGAGGAGATGATGTTCACATGAAAAAAACAGCAACTTTATTAGCTGGATTATTACTAGTAACTGGTACAGTGTTTGCAACAGAATGGAATGTTACAGGAGCTAATATAGGAGGTACAGTAAACGTATTAGATACTGTTAATGGTATGAATATTGAGGGTGGAGATTTAAATTTTACATTATCAACTAGTAAAACAGGAGATTTTGGAGATTTATCATTTGATATTAGTGTAGGAGATGATAATAACTTATCAGCATCTTATTCTAAAACTGAAGGAGATTTTGAAATAGGATTTGGAGCAACTTTAATAAGTGCTGGTAGTGAATTTGATTTAGATACTGATAAAGATTCAGGAGCTTATATTAAATGGGCTGTAATGGGAAGCGAAATGACTTCATTTACATTATATCCATGGGAAGTAGATGGAATGGATTGGGATAATGATACATTTGCTTCAGATTCAAACATTTCAGCTCCAGGATTTAAATTAGCAGTTAAATTAGATGACGCTAGTAGTGTAGCAGCTAAATTAGCAGTTATGGATAATACTAATACAAAAAATAAATATCAAGTAAAAGGTGAATTCAATACTACTGTAGCAGGAGTTACATTAGGAACTGCAGTATCTTATACAACTGGAACTAAAGCTATGTATACAGGAGCTACTGCTTCAATGAATTTAACTGATGCAGTATCAGTAAATGGAGAGTTCTTCATGGAAAAAGATAATAAAAATGCAGATGCACAAACAGGAGTTTTTGCAAAAGGATCATATAGCTTAGAAGAAATAAATGGATATGCATCAACTGCATATGCTTCAGTAAAATTATTAAATAAAGAAGTAAATACTACAAATGGAGCTACTACTGAGTTAGAAACTGGAGTAGGAATGTCTAAAGGACACTTTACAATTACTCCAAAATTAATCATAACTTCTTCTGAAAATAAAGTTTATGCAAAAGAAGATTCTACTGATATGTCAAAAACTAAAACAGTTGCTGGCGTAGAATTTACTTATGGATTATAATTAATATAAAATAAATTTTAGAGAAGTGGATATCCACTTCTCTTTTTTTATACATAAAAATATGTATAGTGACACTAGACAAAGTCTTTTAAAATCAATATTATTGTGCTATAATAGAGTGAAAAAATGTAAAGATTTAGTATGAAGAAATAGATTAAAAAGTAAAAATATAAAAATTGATTAATTAGTTCTAAAAGTAAAAATAAAGAAAATTAGAATAAGAGTAAATGAAATATATAAAGAAAGTATTTTAAAAGGGGTGGATTATGCTTAATCTTTTTATTGCACCAAGAAATTATATAAGTGGATATGATATTTTAAAAAATATTGGTAATGAAATATCTAAAATTTCAAGAGAAGCTACTGTATTATATGATAAAAATATTGAAGATATAATAGTATTTGGAATTAATTCATTAAAAAATAAATTGAATATAAAAATAGAATATTTTAACGGAGATTGCACTCATAAAGAAATAGACAGAGTTGTAAAAGTAATAAAAGAAAATAAAAGTGATTGTATAATAGGGTTTGGTGGTGGAAAAACTATGGATACAGTAAAAGCTGCTGGATATAAAGCAGATGTAAAAATAGTTACAGTGCCAACGATAGCTGCTACTTGTGCATCATGGGCAAGTCATAGTGCGGTATACTCTGATACAGGAGCTTCTTATGAATATTTTAATATTTATAAGAATCCAGATATACTTTATATGGATAAAAAGATAATATTTGAAGCACCTAAAAGATATATTATCTCTGGAATACAAGACACATTAGCAAAATGGATAGAAACAAATGCATATACAAAAAATATAAAAAATAAAAATGTAGAACTTGAAATAGCTATATATTTAGCCAAAAAAGCATATAACGAGATATTAAAATATGGAAAAAAAGTAATTAAAGATATAGAAAATAAAAATTATTCAGAAGAAGTTGATAGAATAATAGAACATATTATTTTAACGGCTGGATTGATAGGAGGAATCGGCGGAGAAGCTTGTAGAGCGGTTGCAGCACATGCTATAAATAATGGATTTACTATTTTCCCAGAATATAGAGAAAATAATCTTCATGGAGAAGTAGTAGGATTTGGAAATATTGTACAATTAGTATTAGATAAAGAATATGATATGCTTGATGAGATATTAGAATTTTATCATAGTATAAATGCACCTATTGGAATAAAAGGACTTGGATATGATTTGGATGATGATAAATTGAAAAGAGTTATAAATAAAGCTATGTATAAGGGTGATACAATATGGAATTCACCTTATAAAGTAGATTTTGAAATGATAAAAAATGCTATATTAGAAGCAGAAGAATTATGTAGTAAATATTATATAAAATAAATTATTCATTTATAAAAAACTAAATTATAGTTTTAGATTTGTAATATTAAAACTAATTATTTATATTAAATTATGGTTGAAAAATAAAAAGAAGTATAAAAAAAGAGGTAGATTATGGAAATAGTAGCACCAGCTGGTGATTATAATAAATTTTTAGCTGCAGTTAAAGCTGGAGCAGATGCGGTATATTTAGGGATAAAAGGATTTGGAGCTAGAAGAAGAGCTAAAAATTTTACTTTTGAGGAATTAAGAACAGCACTAGATTATGCGCATCTTAGAGGAGTGAAAATATACTTAACACTTAATACTGTAATAAAAGATATAGAGCTAGAAAGTTTATATGAGAACATAAAGAAAGTATATGAATACGGAGTAGATGCAATAATAGTACAAGATTTTGGATTATTAAGATTTATTAGAAAAAATTTTTCTGATATAGAAATCCATGCAAGTACACAAATGACAATATCGAATGCAGATGAGATAAATTTTTTTAAAAAATTTGGAATAACTAGAGTAGTGCCAGCTAGGGAATTGGATTATAATAGTATAAAAAAAATTAGAGAAAAAACTGATGTAGAATTAGAAATGTTTGTATCAGGTGCTTTATGTATATCTTATTCAGGGAATTGCTATATGAGTAGCTTTATAGGTGGACGTAGTGGAAATAGAGGAATGTGTGCACAACCTTGTAGAAAAGAATATATATTAGACACTAATAAAGAATATATACTTAGTCCAAAGGATCAATTATTTAGAATAGATGAGATAAAAAAATTAAAAGAAATAGGTATTAATTCTATAAAAATAGAAGGTAGAATGAAAAGCGAAGAATATGTATATGAAGTAGTAAATTATTATAGAAATCTTATAGATGATTTAGATAGAGAAAGTAATATAGAAAAAATATTTAATAGAGGATATAGTAAAGGGTATTTTTATAATGATAAAAACTTGATGAATAAAAAATATGCATCACATTTTGGATATAAAATAGGGGAAAAAATATCAGATAATAAATTTAAACTATTAGATAGTGTTGTATTAGGAGATGGAATAACTTTTGTAGATAAAAATTTAAATATATTATATGGATATAACATAAATAAAATAGATATAAAATCTAGTAAAAATAGAAAAGAAGCTAAAAAAGATGATATAATTATATTTAGAAAAAATTTATTTGAAAATTTAAATAAAACAGAATATATCTATAAAAATTATAATAAATCGATTTTAGATAATATAAATCAAAAAATAAAAAATTCAGAAAAAAAAATTGGAATAAATATAGAAGTTATAGCAACGTTAAATAATAAATTGAAAATAAAAATTTATTATGAAAATATAAATATTGAAAAAGAATATTTTGTTATAAAAGAAGCAAAAAAAAGAGCTACGACAAAAGAAAAAATTATAGAAAAATTTAGTGAATTAGGAGATACTTCATTCTTTATTAAAAATATAAAAATAGAGAATGATGAAAATATTTTTCTACCGCTTAGTGAATTGAAAAATATTCGAAGAGAAATCATAAAAGAACTAGAAAATGAAATATTAAAAAGCAAAAAAAGAGTAGTAAATATAAAAAAAATAGAAAAATTTAGAGAAAAAGAACATAAAAAATTAAGAATCTCAGTATTGGTGTCAAATGAAAAACAATATAATATTGCAAAGAAATATTTAGAAAATAAAAAAATAGATGAAATATACTTTAAACAGGTAGAAGTTGCAAATGAAAAAAATTTGGATAAAATAGATTTGGAAAGTAAGTTGTGTACAAATTTTTATCAAGTAATAAATAATAAGAATAATAAAATAACTTTAGATAAAAATTTTAATATAACGAATTCTTATGCAATAAAAGAATTAGAAAAAATAGATAAAGTAGAAACTGTTTATTTATCTCAAGAGTTAGATAAAGAAACGATAAAAAATATAAAATCAGAAAAAATTAATAAAGCACTTGTAGTATATGGATATCTTAAGGGAATGTATATAGAGTATTCAATATTTGATAATAATAAAATAGAGTTTAAAAATAAAAATGGCGATGAATTTATTGGAATAAAAAATAAAATTGGAAATGTAGAAATTTATTTAAAAGAACCTTTAAATCTTATACCAAAACTAAATGAAATAAAAGTTTTGAATTTAGATGAGATAAGATTAGATTTTATATTTGAAACAGAAGATGAAATGATTAAAATACTTGAAAGTTTAGAAAGAATGAATGGAGAATATAGAGGATATAATTTTGACACAGGAGTATTATAGAATTATATTTTAAAATTTAAAATTAATTATAAAAAATATTAAAAGTTTTTTTTATAAAATATAGAGTTTATTTTTAAAAGAAATAAAAAATTGAGAATTATTTGAGAAAGATAATATTTTAAAATTTTATTTATTATAATGATGAAAAATAAAATATAAAAAAATTCAATAAAATTGTTGATAAAAATATAAAGGGAGATGAAATATGAATAAAAATATAGTACAATTTTTTTTAGAATGGTTTGGTACAGGAAGAAGTAAAAAAGCACCAGGGACAATAGGGACATTAGGGGCGATTCCGTTATATATTATTTTTCATTCTTTGTATTTTAGTGGTATAATAAAGAATGAAAAAATTTATAATATGATATATTTTGTATTTTTAATATTTTTATTTTTTATTTCAATATATATGTGTGATTTTGCAGAAAAAAAAATTTATTATAAAAAAGATCCACAACAAGTAGTTCTTGATGAAGTGCTTGGTTATATGACAACATTATTTATGGTAAATCCTACAACTATTTTATCACTTATTATCAATATAGTATTAGCATTTATATTATTTAGATTATTTGATATAACAAAACCTTTGTTTATAGATAAAGTACAAGATATGAAAAATGGTGTAGGGGTAGTGGCTGATGATTTTTTAGCAGGAATAGTGGCTAATATAATATTAATAGGAGTTAATTTATGGCTAGGGATATAGAATTAGAATTAAATATAAAAAAGACCTATGAAGATACAATAAATTTATTTTTAGAGATACAGAACGATCTTAATATGGATATGAATGAAGATGAACTTATTGAGCTTTATATAAAGGAGCTTAAGAGAATTATTGATTATCATTCTGTAGCATTTGTAAAATTCAACGAAGAAAAAAATTTATATATAATTACTAAACAAAAAAATTATAATAATGTATTAAAGAAAAATTTATTAAAAATTCTCCGTGAAAACTTTTTATTATGGGCAGGAAAAATGAGAAAAGCCTTTGTATTAAAAGAAGAAGTTGAAGAAATAAAAACCTCAGTAATTGTTCCTATTGTAATCCAAGAAAAAATAATAGGAGCGTTTATATTAAATACTATTTATGTAGAGGAATACTTTACTAAGAATAAATTAAAAGTGTTAGAAATTGTAACAAGTAGAATATCAATAGCTTTTGAAAATGTTATTTTGTATAAAGATTTAGAAAGAAGAAATCAAAATTTAAAAGCCTTAAAAAATTATATGGATAATGTAGTTCAAAATATGAATGATGGTATAATAGTACTTGATAGCGAAGAAAAAATAAGAGTATACAATAAAAAAATGGAAGAATTAATTAATATAAAAAGAAAAGACGTATTTGGAAAAAAATTAATTAATACAAAGTTTGATATAGAATTTATAACAAAGCTTAATAGAATAGTAAAAAAGGAAATTAAAAGTTATATTACTGAAGAAATAGAATACAAAATAGATGAAGATACAAAAATATTATTTGGAGTAGGGGTAAAACCTCTTAAACTTGAAGAAGAAAATGCAGGAAAACTTATAGTTTTAAGAGACTTACGGGAAAGTAAAGAGCTAAAAGAGCTAAAAAGAATAGATAAACTAAAAGATGAATTTTTATCTATGGTATCGCATGAACTTAGGACTCCGCTTACTTCAATAAAAGCTTATGCTGAAACACTTATTGATATGGCTCAAGAAGATAGTATAGAGAAAGAGTTTTTATCCATTATTAATGAAGAAACAGATAGATTAAATATACTTATTAATGATATATTAGATCTTTCTAAAATTGAAGCAGGGAAAATGGAATTTAGAATAAAAATAAATGATATAAACGCTATTATAAAAAGAGCAGTAAAAAATATGGAAAGTTTTGCAGCTAAAAAAGATATTATAATACAAACAGAATTTCAGGATGAAAAATGTGAGATACCTTTTGATAAAGATAGAATATTACAAGTTTTATTAAATTTAATAAATAATGCAATAAAATTTTCAAATGAAAATACTGAAATAAAGGTATTTTGTAAACACTATAGTGATAAACATATATTAATAGGGGTAAAAGATAATGGAGTAGGAATAGCAAAAGAACATTTTGAAACGGTTTTTGAAAAGTTTAAACAAACGGATAATATATTAAAAAGAAATGTAGGAGGAACAGGGCTTGGTTTACCTATATGTAAAAATATAATAGAGTATCATGGTGGAAGAATTTGGGTAGAATCAGAAATAGGAAAAGGTGCGACGTTTTTATTTACGATACCTAAAATATAAAAGAGGTGAAAAAATGGGCAAAAAAATATTGATAGTAGATGACGAAAAACATATATTACAAATAGTAAAATTTAACCTTGAAAAAAAAGGAAAATATGAAGTTGTATCAGCAAATGATGGACAAGAAGGGTATGAAGTATCCATAAAAGAAAAACCGGATTTAATTATATCTGATATTATGATGCCTAGATTAACAGGACTTGAAATGTGTAAACTTATTAGAGAAAATGATGAAGTGAAAAGTATACCACTTATAATATTAACAGCTAAGGGGCAAGATAATTATATTGAAGAAGGGAAAAAATATGATGTAACAGATTTTTTAACAAAACCATTTAGTCCAAGAGAGCTTTTATTGAAAGTAAGAGAAATATTAGGTGAATAAAATGAGAGCATATATTATTTTAGTAGGAACTGAACTTTTAAGTGGAATGATGATTGATACAAATAGTATCTATATAGCAGAAGAATTGAATAAAATAGGGATTACAATAATTGGAAAATCAGTAGTAAGTGATGATATAGATGAGATAATAGATTTATTAAAATATGTATATAATAAATCAGACATAGTAATATTTTCAGGTGGATTAGGGCCTACGATTGATGATGTTACTAGAGATGCAATATCAAAATTTTTAAATATTAAAAATGAAATAGATGGATTTCATTATGATAAGATGATAGAAAAGTTTAAATTAAGAAATATTAAAATTTTTGAAAAAAATAAAAAAGAAGTAATGGTACCAACAGGAAGTGAAGTTTTTTATAATGAGCCAGGAATTGCACCTGGATTTTATATAAATAAAATTGCGGCGTTTCCAGGAGTACCAATAGAGCTCAAAAATTTATTTCCTAAATTTTTAAGTTTTTTAAAAGAAAAATATTCTTTAAATAAAGAGGTATATATAAAAGATATTTTATTTTGGGGAATAGCTGAATCTATTTTAGAAAATGAGATTTTAGATATTATAAAAAATTATGAAAATGAAATTATTTTTGAATTTTTGGTAAAAGATTATGGTATAATATTTAGGATGCAGACAGAAAAACATAAAATTGATTTAGTTAATGAAATAAAAAATAAAATAGATAATAAATTAAGTGGATATATTATTGGTGAAGATAATGAAAGAATAGAGACAAATGTTATAAATAAATTAATAAAACAAAATAAAAGGATATCTTTGGGAGAATCATGTACAGGAGGATTAATAGCCTCAAAGCTTGTATCAGTTTCTGGAGCGTCTAAAGTATTTACAGAAGGAATAGTAGTATACTCAAATGAAGCAAAACACGAGAGACTTAATGTAAAAAAAGAGACAATAAAAAAATATGGAGCAGTAAGTAAAGAAACTGTGTATGAAATGTTAAAAGGATTAAAAACAGAAATTGGAATAGCAGTATCAGGGATAGCAGGTCCTAATGGTGGAACAAAAGAAAAGCCAGTAGGGACAGTATATATAGGCATAAAAAAAGATGATATTTATAATATAAAAAAACATCATTTTAATGGAAATAGAGAAAAAATTAGAGAAAGAGCTTCGTTAACTGCACTTTTTGAACTGTTAAAATTACTTTAAGAAAGAGGTAAGGTTATGTTAGGTGAGAAAATAAAAAAAATAAGAAATGAAAAAGGATTTTCATTAAGAGATTTAGCATCGCAAGTGGATTTATCAGCTAGTTTTTTATCGCAAATAGAACAAGGAAAAGCATCTCCATCTATTGAAAACTTAAAAAAAATAGCAAATAGTTTAGATGTAAGAGTAAGTTATTTAATAGAAGACGAAGAAGTAAAAAAAGACGCTATAGTTACAAGAAAAAAAGATAGAGATACAGTGGAAAGCATGGATTCTAATACTAAAATATCATTACTAGCATCAGGAAATATAGATAAAGATATGGAGCCAATACTTTATGAAATAGGACCATATGGAGAAAGTGGAAGAGAATCGTACCAACATCCAGGAGAAGAATTTGTATTTGTACTTGAAGGTAAGTTAGATGTATATATAAATGAAAAATGCTATTCACTAGAAGAAGGAGATAGTCTATACTTTAAATCAAATCAAAAACATAAATTTAAAAATGAAACAAATAAAACATGTAAAGTAATGTGGGTAGTAACACCACCAACATTTTAAAAATAAGGAGAGCTTATGTCAAGAAATGTAGAGAATATAAAATTTATAATACTTGATGTAGATGGAACATTAACAGATGGTAAATTATATTATGATAATAATGGAATAGAAACTAAAAGTTTTAGTGTAAAAGATGGATTTGCTATTGTCGAAGCCAGAGAACTTGGATTTAAGTTTGGTATAATAACAGGAAGAGAATCAAAAATTGTAGAAAAAAGAGCAAAAGAATTGAAATTTGAAATTATTTATCAAGGGATAAAAAATAAACTTGAAAAAATTGATGAAATATGTAATATATATAATATTAAGTATGAAGAAATAGCATATATGGGTGATGATATAAATGATATTCCTGCAATAAAAAAAGTAGGATTTACTGCTGCTCCAAATGATGCAGATAATTTTATAAAAGAACAAGTAGATTTTGTATCTACAAAAAATGGTGGAGATGGGGCAGTAAGAGAATTTATAGAGCATATTTTAAAGGAAAAAAATCTTTGGAAAAATATAATAGAAAAATATTTAAATAAGTAAAATTATTTAAATAAGTTAGAGTTGGAGGATATTTATGGAAAAATTAGATATAAAAGTGTTAACAGCAATTAGACTTGCAAAATTGTTTATAGCAGGAAGTAGATGGGTATCCAAATATGCTGATGTCTTAAATGATTTAAATGTATACCCGGTACCAGATGGTGATACAGGGACAAATATGTCAATGACTCTTCAAGCAATAGAAAATGATCTTATAAAATTAAATGATGAAATGACAATGGAAGGACTAATAGAGACTGTTTCAGAAGCTGTTCTTTTAGGAGCTAGAGGAAATTCTGGTACAATATTATCTCAAATATTACAAGGATTTTTAAATGCTGCGATAGGAAAAACTGAGCTAGATATAAAAGATGTAGTACATGCTTTTGATAGAGCTAGAGAATATGCATATAATTCTGTAACTGAACCTGTAGAAGGGACTATACTTACAGTTATTAGAGAAATAGCAGAAGCAGCTAAAACTTGGCCTGAAGATAAAGATAATTTTGTAGATTTTTTATCATTTATAAAAAATGTAGCTTATGAAAGCACTGAAAAAACAATAGATATGTTACCAAAATTAAAAGAAGCTGGAGTTGTAGATGCTGGAGCAAAAGGTCTTTTTTATTTAATGGAAGGATTTGAAAAATCTATTACAGATGAAGAAATGTTAAAAGATCTTGAAAGAATAGTAAGTAATCAAGCAAAAAGAAAAACTAAAGTTGGATTTGTAGAAGAAGATCTAGAGTATAAGTATTGTACAGAATATATAATAATGGCTGGAGAATTTGATATAGAAGAATACAAAGAAAGAATTGCAAAACTTGGTAATTCTATGATTGTGGCTAAAACTAGTAAAAAAACAAAAACACATATACATACAAATAATCCAGGACAAGCCCTAGAAATAGCCGGAGAGTATGGAGAACTTACAAATATAAAAATAGATAATATGGCACAACAACACAGAAGTCTTGTAGTAGGAGAAAATGAAAAAGGATTTACAGTAGATCAACATATATTAATAGAGAATTTAAATATTATTAACAATAAAGCATTTGTTGCAATTGCGGATACTATAGAAATGGCACAACTATTTTTAAAAATAGGAGCGGCAGGAGTTCTTCTTGGGGGACAAAGTAAAAACCCAAGTGTATCAGATATAGAAGAAATGATTTCTCAAATTGAAGCTGAAGAAATTATAATTTTACCAAACAATAAAAATATAATATCAACAGCTAATCTTGTGTGTGAAAGATCTAAAAAAAATGTAATATTATTTGAAACAAGAACTATGTTAGAAGGATATTATGTACTTAAAAATAGAAAAGAAGATTTAAAAGAGATAGTAGCTAATACACATAGAAATAAATCTATAGAGATAACGATAGCAGTAAGAGATACAAAAGCTGATGGACTTACTATTAAAAAAGGAAGTTATATAGCTCTTGTAGATGGGAAATTAAAATATACAAATGAAAGATTAGAAGAGATTATAAGTGATATTTATAGAGAAAATATAACAAAAGATACTCTTAGAATTTTTGCGGTAAAAGGTAAACACACTACAAAAGAAGGAAATGATATGCTTTTATCTCCTGAAATAGATATAGAAGTATATGAAGGACAGCAAGAAAACTATAATTATTATATATATATAGAAAATAGAGATCCAAATTTACCAGAAATAGCAATTGTTACAGATTCTGCTGGAGATATAACAAAAGATCTCATAGATCAATATAATATAAATCTTCTTCCAATTATAGTAAACTTTGGAAAAGAAAGTTATAAAGATTTTTTTGAATTAAAATCAGAAGAATTTTGGGAAAAAATATTAAATGGAGAAATGTCAAAAACAGCTCATCCTTCAACAGCTGAAATGAGAGATATGTATAATAAGCTTTTTGCAAAAGGTTATAAAAAAATAATTTCTATACATATGTCTAGTAAAATGAGTGGATTACAACAATCAGCAAAATTAGCTAGAACAATGACAGGAAGAGAAAAAGATATACAAATAGTAGATAGTAAAGCTGTAACTATACTTCAAGGACATTTAGTAATAGAAGCAGCTAAAAGAGCAAAACAAGGAGAGAGCTTTGAAAATATAGTAAGTTGGCTAGAAATAGCTAGAGAAAAATCATCAGTTTATTTTATAGTAAATGATTTAAAATATCTAGAAAAAGGTGGAAGAATAGGAAAAGCTTCTGCAGCAATAGGTGGAGTACTAAAATTAAAGCCTATTTTAAAAATAGATGATGGAGAAGTAAGTTCTTACGGTAAAGTACTAGGAGAAATAGCAGCATTGAAAAAAATAGAAAGACTTATAAAAGAACAATTGAAAAATAATTCAATAATTGCATATCCTATATGGGGTGGAGCAACAGAAGAGTTTGAAAATGCTGAAAAAATAAGAGTATTTTTAGAGAAACAGGCTAAAGTAGATTGTAGAGGAAAAATAAATATAGGACCTGTAGTTGGTTCACATTCTGGACCTATTTATGGAGTAGTAATGTTTCCAAAACTTTCATAAAAGTTAAAATTAGTAAATTAATATAATAACTCCTTCTTGTAGTAGATAGTTAAAATAATAAAACTGTATACTATGAGAAGGAGTGTTTTTTATTTTTAGAATATGAAAGTTATATGAAATTTTCAAATGGATTTAAGTCATTATATAAATATTTTATTTGAAAAACATAATAAGTTCATAGTAATATATAATATAATGAAAATTTAAATTATTTTAAATTTAGAGATGTATTAAGTAAAATTTATATAAAAATTAAGGAGGGAAAATGGATCAAGTAATCATAGGGGCATTAATTTTTGTGATAACTTTTGTATTGATTATTACTGAAAGAATACCAAATACGTTATCGGCACTACTTGGTGGTATATTAATGGTATTAGTTGGAATATTATCAGAGGAAAAGGCTTTTGAAGCAATTGATTTAGAAGTGATATTTTTACTTATTGGAATGATGGTAATAGTACATATTATGTCTGAAACAGGAGTTTTTCAGTGGATAGCGATAAAATTAGCTCAATTTATAAAGGGAGAACCATTTTTATTATTAGTGTTATTAATCTGGATAACCGCTATATTTTCAGCATTTTTAGATAATGTTACAACTATTTTACTTATAGTGCCGGTATCAATAATTCTTACTGAACAGTTAAAAGTTGATCCAATACCATTTTTATTAATGGAGATATTCGCATCAAATATAGGAGGAGCAGCTACTTTAATAGGGGACCCTCCTAATATTTTAATAGGAACAGCAGCAAAACTTAATTTTAATGAATTTATGTTTAATATGGGTCCATTAGTAATAATTAATATAATATTACTTATTATTATTAGTTGGTTTTTATTTGGAAAAAAAATGAAAGTATCAAGAGATTTAAAAGCTAAAATAATGGATATAGATCCAAATAAAGCTCTTAAAGATAAGAATATTTTATGGAAATCAGCATTAGTTATGTTTTTTGTTATATTAGGATTTGTAACACATACATTTACTCATATAGGAATAGCAGTAATAGCATTAGCTGGTGCAGTAATTCTTATGATACTTATAAATAAAGAACCGGAAGAAGTATTTAAAACAGTAGAATGGAAAACATTATTTTTCTTTATAGGGTTATTTATGTTAGTAGAAGGAGTAGTTGAAATTGGTATTATTAAAATTTTAGCAGAAAAATTATTAGAAATGACAAAAAATGACGTAAAAATAACCTCTATTTTAATTTTATGGTTATCAGGTATAGTTTCTGGAGTAATTGATAATATACCCTATACAACGACATTGATTCCAATGATACAAAAAGAAATGATACCTTCTATAATGAAATCGCATCCAGAATTAACAAAAAAAACAATAGAGTATGCATTATGGTGGGCTTTATCAACTGGAGCATGTTTTGGAGGAAATGCAACAATAGTAGGAGCATCTGCAAATGTTGTAGCTACTGGAATAGCAGCAAAAAGTGGAAGAAAAATAAATTTTTTTGAATTTTTAAAATACGGAATTTTAATAACATTAATTACAATAATTGTTTCAACAATATATATATATGTTAGATATTTATAAAAACATTTTATTTGAAAAAAATCATATTCTAGAGTAGTATAATTATATAATTAAAATTTTTTTATAAAAAAATAAGTATTAAAAATGTTCACAAAAAATTTATATAGATAATTAAGGAGGCAACAAAATGACACAATTTTTAATTGGAGTAATTATATTTATTTTAACTTTTGCATTAATTGTATCAGAAAAAATTCCAGATACTCTTTCGGCACTACTGGGTGGTTTTTTAATGATAGCAGTAGGAATAATATCAGAAGAAAAAGCTTTTGAATCAATTGACATGGAAGTAATATTTTTACTTATTGGAATGATGATAATAGTACATATTATGTCAGAAACAGGAGTTTTTCAATGGGTAGCAATAAGATTAGCACAATTTGTTAGAGGTGAACCATTTCTTTTATTAATATTACTTATGTTAGCTACAGCTTTATTTTCAGCATTTTTAGATAATGTAACGACAATAATGCTTATAGTACCAGTATCTATAATACTTACTGAGCAATTAAAACTTGATCCAATACCATTTTTATTAATGGAAGTATTTGCATCAAATATAGGGGGAGCAGCAACACTTATTGGAGATCCACCTAATATACTTATAGCAACAGCTGGAGAAATATCATTTAATGAATTTATGTTTAATATGGGACCACTTGTACTAATAGATATGTTATTTTTAATAATAATCAGTTGGTTTTTATTTGGAAGAAAAATGAAAGTATCCAGAGATCTAAAAGCTCGTATTATGGAAATAGATCCGAATAGAGCACTTAGAGATAATAAAATATTAATGAAATCTGGTATAGTTATGGGATTAGTAATATTAGGATTTTTAACTAATTCTATTACAAATTTTGGAATTGCAGCTACAGCAATGTCTGGTGCAGTAGTATTGATGATAATAGCAAAACAAGATCCAGAAGAAATTTTTAAAACTGTTGAATGGAAAACATTGTTTTTCTTTATAGGATTATTTATTTTAGTACAAGGAGTAGTAGAAATAGGAGTACTTAAAATACTAGGACAAAAAATGATAAAAGTAACACATGGAAATTTAAAAATAACATCTGCACTCATTCTTTGGATATCTACATTTGTTTCTGCTATTGTAAATAACATACCGTATACAACAACAATTATTCCCTTAATAAAAAATGAACTTATACCAAATATAATGAAATTACATCCAGAATTAACAAAAAAAACAATAGAATATGCATTGTGGTGGGCATTATCAGTAGGGGCATGTTTTGGAGGAAATGCAACAATAGTAGGAGCATCTGCAAATGTTGTAGCTACTGGAATAGCAGCAAAAAGTGGAAGAAAAATAAGTTTTTTTGAATTTTTAAAATATGGAGTATTGATTACTATATTAACAGTAATAGTATCTAATATTTATATTTATTGGAGATATTTATAAAAGAATAAAAAAATATAATAAGAGAAAAGATAGCTTATATTTAAAGAGAATAATATTTAGTTTTTATATTGAATAAAAAGACAGTAATAATTTGAATTGGTAAAATATGTAATTAAAAAAATAATAATAAAATAAAGGGGGTTACGTAATGAAATTATCTACTTATATGACAGAAGAATTTATATTTTTAGATATAGATTCAAATGATATAGACAGTTTAATAAAAAAATCTATAGATGAATTAGCTAAAGTTGATAAAAAGTTAGTATCAATAGAAAAGGAAGTTACAGAAACAGTCTTAAAAAGAGAACACGAAATATCTACAGCGATAGGAAATGGGGTAATGATTCCTCATGGAAGATTAGGTGGTTATGATGATATATTAGTAGCTTTAGTAAGAGTAAAAAAACCAATAAAATATGAAATAGCAGCTATTCATAAAGAAGATGATATAAAATATATGTTTTTGATACTTGCATCAAAAAATAAAAATAAACTTGTTTTAAAATTGATGTCAGCTATAAGTAAACTTGTAAATCAAAAAGAGTTTTTAGATAAAATAGATATAGAAATAGATAAAAATAAGATATTAAAATATATTAAAAAGTATGAAAAAGATGTAAAAGATACAATTACAGCTGAAGATATAATGATAAAAGATGTTGAGAGAGTATATGAGAATGAAACTCTTGAAGATGTAGCAAGTAAACTTGTAATAAGTGATCTTCCTGGACTTCCAGTATTTGATATGTTTGATAATTTTATAGGAGAGATAACACCAAGAGAGCTTATAGAATATGGACTTCCTAAATACATGTCATTACTTGGTGATATGAGTTTTTTAGCTACAGGAGAACCATTTGAAGATTATTTTAAAAATGAAAACACTGTAAAAGTAAATGAATTATATAGAAAGAGCGTACTTACTGTAACTAGAAAAACACCTATTATGGAACTTAGTTATTTAATGGTGACTAAAAGTGCTACAAGACTTTATGTAGTAGAAGATAATAAGTTTTATGGTATGATACTTAGAAAAGATATAATTAAAAAGGTACTTCATATCTAAAAATAATTAACTTAGTTAACAAAGTATAATTATAAAAAAATAATAAAAAAAGGATTTTTTTACACTTTATTAAATAAATTAATAAAGTGTATTTTTTTTGTTGTTATTTCTTTGACTATAAGAAAATAACAAAGTATAATTCAATTAAAAATAGAAAGAATGTTATTTAATAGAATAAAAAGTATTAAAATAATATATAAGGAAGTAATAAAAATGGAAAAAGGAAATTTTAATTTAATAAAAAGTATAAATATAAATGGGATATTAGAGATAATTAGAGCAAAAGGACCTATATCAAGAGCAGATATAGCAAAACTAACATCTCTTACTCCAGCTAGTATTTCTAAAACAACTAAAAAACTTATTAAAATAGGAATTTTAGAAGAGATTGGAATAGGTCAAACAACAGGTGGTAGACCACCAATAATGCTTAAACTAAAATCAAAAGCAGCTTATATAATAGGTGTCTATATGGGGCCTAATTCATTAGATTTTATTTTAGCTGACCTTGATGGTGTAGTAATAACAGAAAAAAGTTTTAAACTTAAAAATCATACTAAAGATTATATATTACGTAATTTAATATTAAATTTAAAAGAAATAATTAATAATACTGAAGAAGAAATATTTGGAATAGGTATTGCAATGAATGGAATTGTTGATATAAGTAAAGGAATATCAGTATTTTCACCACATTATGAATGGAAAAATATAGAATTAGAAAAAATATTAGAAAAAGAATTAAAATTATCTGTAATAGTAGACAATGATGTAAGAGCGATGGCGAGAGGGGAAGGGAAATTTGGTGTTGCAAAAGAAAGTAAAAATTTTTTAGTAGTAAATATAAGTGAAGGGATAGGGTCTGCATTAATTTTAAATGGAGAAATTTATACAGGTGGAAACTATAGTGCTGGAGAGATAGGACATATAACAGTAGAAGAACATAGTACTAAAAGATGTAGCTGTGGAAATTATGGATGTCTTGAAGCGCTTGCATCGACAAAAGCAATGATTGAAAATATAAAATATAAATTAATGATAGGAGAACAAAGTAAATATTTAAAATATGAAAATATAGATTTAGATAAAATAATTAAAGCGGCTAAAAAAGGAGATAGATTAGCAAGAGATTTAATAATAGAAAACGCAAAATATTTAGGCAAAGCACTTGCAACAGTAATAAATATAGTGAATCCTAACCTTATAGTAATAATAGGAGAGATAAATAAAATAGAAGGATTATTTTATAAAAATGTAGAAACAACAATAAAAAGATATGGATTAACAACTACATTGAAAAATTTAGAAATAAAACCATCTATACTACAAGAAAAATCAGCAACAATAGGTGCTGTTACACTAATATTAGAAAATTTATTTAAGGGAAAAAGAATTTTAAGTCATAAAGTATAATGGAGGAAAAATGGAGATAAAAAAAGATGTTTTCAAAGGAATAGAAAGTTTAATATTAGAAAATGATTATATAAAAGCAACATTTTTACCAAAATATGGATCTAAATTAGCTTCATTAATTAATAAAAAAACAAATAGAGAAATATTTTTTCAAGCGAAAGAAAAACAAATAGAGATACCAAAATATGGATCTAAATTTAGTAAATATGATTCAAGTGGATTTGACGAAGTTTTTCCGAGTATAGATGAAGCACCATATCCAGAGGGAAAACATAAAAATAAAATGATTCCTGATCATGGAGAAGTATGGACACTTCCTTGGGAATACGAAATAAAATTAGATTATGTATTATTTAGTGTAAAAAGTCCTGTATTTGATTATATTTTTACTAAAAAAGTAAGATTAAATAACAATAAATTAGAATTTAGATATATTGTAAAAAATTTAAATGATGAAGAATTTAAATATATATGGACACCACATGCTCTCATTAATCCATATGATGATGCTAAAATAATAGTACCAGAAAGATTAAAGAAAATAATAACAGTAGAGCATAGTTCAGAGCATTTAGGAAAGTGGGGAGATATTCATAATTATCCAATAACAATATCTAAAAAAACAAATAAAGAAATAGATATGTCATTAGTAGAAGCAGTAGAAAAAAATAATTGTGAGAAATTTTATTTTTTAGATAAATTAGAAAAAAATGATATTTGTGGAATAGAATATACAAAAACAAAAGAAAAAATTATTTATAGATATGATGTTGAAAAAATACCTTATTTAGGAGTATGGAAAACACAAGGAGGATATAGAGGAGATTATAATATAGCATTAGAACCTTGTACAGGAATATATGATGACTTATATTTAGCAAATAAAATAAAAAAAGTAGCTAAAGTAGATGCAAAAAGTAGTGTTAGTTGGGATTTTATAATTGAGTTAATTAATAATTAAAAGAATATTTTGAATTAATAAAAATTTAGGAGGGAAAAATGTATTTTGGTGTAGATTATTATCCAGAACATTGGGAGATAGAATTAATTGATAGTGATATAAAAAGAATGAAAGAGATGGGAGTAAATATAGTTAGAATAGGTGAATTTGCCTGGCATCTTATGGAAAAAGAAGAAGGGAAATATGATTTTAATTTTTTTGATATGGTAATAGAAAAATTAAAAAGAGCTAATATAAAAATAATGTTTGGGACACCAACTGCTACATTTCCAGCTTGGCTTGCTAAAAAATATCCGAGTATTTTATCAAAGGATGAAAATATGCAAGAAAGAGTATTTGGTGGGAGACGACAATATTGTTATAATTCTGATATATATTTAGAATATAGTAATAAAATAGTGACAAAACTTGTAGAACATTATAAAAATGAAGAGGCTATTATTTCATGGCAAATAGATAATGAATTTGGTCATGAAGGTAGTGATATGTGCTATTGTGAAAATTGTCAAATTAAATTTAAAAAATATTTAAAAGAAAAATATAAAACACCAGAAAATTTAAATGAAATATATGGAACAATATTTTGGGGGCAAACATATAATAGTTTTGATGAAATACCAACTCCGTTGAAAACAATAACAGTTCATAATCCAAGCCTTTTACTTGATTGGAGTAGATTTAGATCTTATTCATTAAATGGATATGCAAATGCTCAAATTGAATTAGTTAAAAAATTAAAAGGAAAACATCAAACAGTGACTACAAATTTATCAGGTGGATTTTTTACAAAATATTATGATCATGAAGAAAATGTAAAAAATTTAGATTTTGCTTCATATGATAATTATCCTGTATGGGGAGGATTAAAAGAACCATTATCGCCAGCAGCAATTGCAGCTGCACATGATTTTGTTAGAGGTTTAAAAGATAAAAACTTTTGGATAGTAGAAGAACTAATGGGTGCGCAAGGTCATAATATAATAGGATATTTACCTCGACCTAATCAAGCTAAAATGTGGTCATATCAAGCATTTGCACATGGGTGTGAAAATATGCTTTGGTTTAGATGGCGAGGAATGACAAGAGGAGCAGAACAATTTTGTTTTGGAATAATAGATCATGATAATAAAGATGGTAGAAAATATAAAGAGGTTAAAGAAGTAATAGAAGATGTATCAAAATATGAAAAAGTAATACAATCAAAGATAAATGCTGATATTGCTGTAGTTTATGATTTTGATAATATATGGTCGTGGAAAATACAACAACAAAGTTTAGAATTTGATTTTAACAATGAAATAATGAGACTATATACTCCGTTTTATATATTTAATACAAAAATAGATGTTATACCTACAACTAAAGATTTTGACCGATATAAAGTTTTAGTTTTACCTGTTATGCAAATTATAGATGATGAATTAAAAGAAAAATTGGATAAATTTTCTGAAAATGGAGGAACTATTATATTTTCATTTAGAGCAGGAATAAAGGATAAAAATAATAATATTCATTTTGAAGAAACTTTACCTTGTAAAGTAAGAGAGATGTGTGGGATAAAAATAGAAGAAGTAGAAGCATTACAAGCAGGACAAGAAGTAGAAATCAAATCATTATTGGATAATAATATAGGAAAATGCGGAGTATGGCGAGATCTTATAATACCAGTAACAGCTACTCCAATTTATAAGTATATTGATAAATTTTATAATGATAAAGTTTGTATAACAGTTAATAATTATAAAAAAGGGAAAGTTTATTATATTGGTGGTGGAGTAGATATAGAAGTTATAGTTAAAATTTTTAAAAATATAATAGATGAAAATAATATAAAACATTATATATCTGAATATGGACTTGAAGTGTATCCAAGAGAAATAGATGACGAAGAATATTTATTTATTACAAATCATACTGATCAAGTAAAAATATTTGAAAATATAGAAATAGAACCTTATGGAAGTAAAATTATAAAAAGAAAATAACAAATTAAGAAAAATGTTTTTAAATTTATTAAAAATAGTTCCAACTCCAGCTTCAATATATGAATTTTAAGATTTTTATTTTGGAAATATAAAATAGAATTATCCTACTTTATAGAAAAGGAAATTCTAGACGAGTAAGATTTATATAAAATAAGAAAATGGAAGTAGAATTATAGTGAAATGAAGGAGGAGTTATGAAAGAAATTGTAAATGAATTAAAAAAAGACTTTAGAGAAATATTTGGAAATGGAGAGGTTAGAACTTTTTTTTCTCCGGGAAGAGTAAACTTAATAGGGGAACATACAGATTATAATGGCGGGAATGTATTTCCATGTGCACTTAGTTTTGGAACATATGCTATTGCAAGATTAAGAGATGATAAAAAAGTTAGATTATATTCAAAAAATTTTAAAGATTTAGGAATAATAGAGTTTAATATAGATGAGTTAAAAAATACAAAAGAACATGATTGGGCAAATTATCCAAAAGGGATACTTAGTATTTTAAAAGAAAAAGGATATAGTATAGAAAAAGGTTTTGAAATATTATTTTTTGGAAATATACCAAATGGTGCTGGATTATCTTCATCAGCATCTATTGAACTTGCAACATCAGTAGTATTAAAAGGATTATTTAATTTAAATATTGACATGGTAAATATGGTAAAAGTAAGTCAAATGGCAGAAAATCAATTTGTTGGAGTGAATTGTGGAATAATGGATCAATTTGCTATAGGAATGGGAAAAAAAGATAATGCAATTTTACTTAATTGTGATACATTAGAATATAAATACGCACCTGTTAAACTTAAAAATGCAAAAATTATTATTGCTAATACAAATAAAAGAAGAGGATTAGCAGATTCTAAATATAATGAAAGAAGAATTGAATGTGAAAGAGCACTAGTAGATCTCCAAACAAAATTAAATATAAAATCACTTGGTGAACTCACAGAAGAAGAATTTGAAAAAAATAAAGAGTTAATAAAAAATGAAATTAATAGAAAAAGAGCAAAACATGCAGTATATGAAAATCAAAGAACACTAAAGGCAGTAGAAAAATTAAATTCTGGAGATATAGAAGGATTTGGGAAACTAATGAATAAGTCGCATATTTCACTTAGAGATGATTATGAAGTAACAGGCAAAGAGCTAGATTCTTTAGTGGAAGCAGCTTGGGAGCAAGAAGGAACTATGGGAGCAAGAATGACTGGAGCAGGATTTGGAGGATGTATTGTAGCAATTGTAAAAAATGATAAAATTGATGATTTTATAAAAAATGTTGGAGAAAAATATTTTGAAAAAACAGGATTAAAGGCGGATTTTTATATAGCTGAAATTGGTGATGGAGCTAGAGAGATAAAAGATTAATTATATAAAATTTTATTTTTTTATAATTTTTAGAAAATAGTTTGAGAAATAACTTTAGTGTAGGAGGAAATAGATGAATATACTAGTATGTGGAGGCGCAGGGTATATCGGAAGTCATGCTGTAGCAGAACTTATTCAAAGAGGAGAAAATGTAATAGTAGTTGATAATCTTCAAAAAGGTCATAAAGATGCTGTATGGGAAGGTGCTAAACTTTATATTGGAGATCTTAGAGATAAAATATTTTTAGATAAAGTATTTAAAGAAAATAAAATAGAGGCTGTTATACATTTTGCTGCTGATTCACTTGTAGGAGAAAGTGTACAAGAACCTATTAAATACTATAATAATAATGTTTACGGTACAATGTGTTTAATAGAAGTAATGAAAGAAAATAATGTAAAAAAAATAGTATTTTCATCAACAGCAGCTACATATGGGGAGCCTGAAAATGTACCAATATTAGAAACAGATAAAACTTTTCCTACAAATCCATATGGAGAAACAAAATTAGCAGTAGAAAAAATGCTAAAATGGGCTGAAGGGGCTTATGAAATAAAATATGTAATTTTGAGATATTTTAATGTTGCTGGAGCACATGAAAGTGGAAAAATTGGAGAAGATCATGAGCCAGAAACGCATTTAATACCAATAATTTTACAAGTTGCTCTTGGGAAAAGAGAGAAAATATTTATTTATGGAGAGGATTATAATACAAAAGATGGAACGTGTATAAGAGATTATATACATGTAATGGACCTGGTAGATGCACATATTTTAGCAGTAGAAAAATTATTTAAGACAGAAAAAAGTGGGATATATAATTTAGGTAATGGAAATGGATTTACTGTAAAAGAGGTAATAAATGTAGCGAGAAAAGTAACAGGACATGAAATACCAGTAGAAATAACAGATAGGAGAGCTGGAGATCCTGCAAAACTTATAGCAAGTTCAAATAAAGCTATAAAAGAACTTGGATGGAAACCAAAATATTCTAATTTAGAAAAAATTATTGAAAGTGCTTGGAATTGGCATAAAAATAATCAAAATGGATTTAAAGAATAGGAGAAACTTATGATAGATATTAATAAAGAGATAACAAGACTTATAAATTATGCATTAGATAAAGGACTTATAGAAAAAGAAGATAAAATTTTTACTATAAATGCATTACTAGAAGTATTGGAATTAGATGAGTACAAAGAATGTAAAGTAAATGAAAAATTAGAATATCCAACAGAAATTTTAGAAAAAATATTGGATTGGGCCTATGAAAATGGAAGATTAAAAGAGAATAGTGTGACATATCGAGATTTATTTGATACAAAAATAATGGCAAAACTTATGCCGAGACCTAGTGAAGTAATTAGAAATTTTTATGATATTGTAGAAAAAAAAGGAATAGAAAAAGCTACAGATAATTATTACGCAATGTCAAAAAAATCTAATTATATAAGAACAGATAGAATAGCTAAAAATGAGCATTGGTATAGTAAAACTGAGTATGGAGATTTAGAAATAACAATTAATTTATCAAAACCAGAAAAAGATCCAAAAGCTATAGCAGCAGCTAAAAATATGCCTCAAAGTTCATATCCAAAATGTTTACTTTGTGTAGAAAATGAAGGATATGCCGGAAGATTAAATCATCCAGCAAGACAAAATCATAGAGTAATACCAATTACTCTTACTAATGAGCCTTGGAATTTACAATATTCACCATATGTATATTATAACGAGCACTCTATAATATTTAGTAGTAATCATAGACCAATGAAAATAGATAAAGGTTCATTTGATAGATTACTTGAATTTGTAGAAAAATTTCCACACTATTTTATTGGTTCAAATGCGGATCTTCCGATAGTTGGAGGAAGTATTCTTAGTCATGATCATTTTCAAGGTGGAAGACATATTTTTCCGATGGAAAAAGCACATATAGAAACATTTGTTGAAATAAAAGATTATGAAGATATAGAAATAGGGATAGTAAAATGGCCAATGAGTGTAATAAGAATAAATGGAAAAAATAGAGAAAGATTATCAAAATTAGCTGATAAAATTCTTAGAAATTGGAGAGAATATAGTGATGAATCACTAGGAATTTATGCATATAGCAAAGATGAACCTCATAATACAATAACTCCAATTGCTAGAAGAAGAGGTTTAAATTATGAGATTGATTTAGTTCTTAGAAATAATAGAACGAGTAAAGAGCATCCTTTAGGAATATTTCATCCACATAATGAAGTACATAATATAAAAAAAGAAAATATTGGTCTTATAGAAGTAATGGGGCTTGCGGTACTTCCTGGTAGATTGAAACACGAATTAAGAATATTAGAAAAATTAATTATAAAAGATAACTATATAGAAGAAATAGAAAAAAATCAAGATGTAATAAAACATCTTGATTGGGTAAAAGAAGTAAAATCAAAATATAATAATATAACTTTTGAAAATGCAAAAGAAATATTAAAAGAAGAAGTAGGAATAGTATTTTCTAAAGTATTAGAACATGCCGGGGTTTATAAAAGAGATAAAGAAGGATTAGAAGGAATTATTAGATTTATACAGAGTATTAAATAAAAATAAAAAGGTCTTTTAAAACAAAAGACCTTTTTATTTTTATTTGTTATAAATTAATAATATGCTATAATAATGACTGAGATATTTCTTTTTTGGAGGGATAAAGTGTACATAATAAAAATATTAGATGAAATTTATAGTATATATAATATAGAAAAATATGAAAATTTAAAAAAACATATAGAAAAAAGTGAATTTTATTCTATTCTTAAAATAAGAGATAATATATCTATTATTTGTAAAAAACAAAGTAGTAGTAATAATGAAAATTGGAGAGTTTTAAAAATAGAGGATAGAAATGAGGATGAACTCATTCAAGTAGTAGCAAATATTACTACTGAGTTAGCTAATGAAGATATTGATTTTAACATAGTTTCGGCAGTATCAAAAGATTATATTTTAATAAAAGAAAAAAATTTTAATAAAGCAATAGAAATATTAGAAAAAATATATAAAATAAAATAGGAGTTTTACTCCTATTTTTTTAGTTCTAATATTCCATACCAACTACCAAAAAATGTCCAAAATAAAGGTGCAACGGATACTACACTATCGTTAAAAGTTGCTGTTATTAAATAGGCTATTATTCCTAATCCTATAAAATGACTGATAAATATAGGAAAAGAATTACTTTGTATGGATACTCTATTTTTTATAAATTTTATAAAAAAATGTAAAAATAATCCAATTAAAGCAATTAGTGAGATAACTCCAGTATTTACAGCTATTTGTAAATACATATTATGTGGCTTATCTATAAGAATTGATTTTGTGCCATAAGATATAAGCTTTCCAAAATAATCTTTTTGAGGGAAAACTATTGAAAAAGTGTCTGGGCCATAACCTAAAATTAATGTATCTTTTATTATTGGAATTGTTCTTGACCAATTATATATTCTAAAAGAACCCATTTTTTCATATCCTTCAAGAAGTTTTACATGAGGTACAGTTAAAATAGGCATTATTTTATTATGATTATCAACAGTTTTAAAAGTATTATCCATTAATATTAATAAATATTCGAAATGAGTATCTCCATATTTGAAATTTAAAGCATTTTTTTTCAACTCAAATCTAAAATTTTTATAATTATCATCTAAAAGATAAATAGTATTAGTTTTTATTTTAGTTTTTATTTGATTATTATTAATATCTAAAAACACAACTTTGGTATTATCAATATTTTCTATTTTTAAAGTAGTGTTTTTATCTCTAATAATCGCAGTATTTCCTTCTATATAAAGATCTCGAAGTCCAGTATCAAAATTATCAAAATATGTACTATATTTTTTTATAAGAACTTTATCCGCTTTGTCAGATACATTCATTAAATAAAATACTAAAATAATAGATAAAAACAAAAATAATAATTGTTTAAAATTTTTTAGAATAAATTTAAAATAAAATATAGAAAAAATCAAAAGAGAAAAAATAAATCCAGTAAATCCTCCTCTAGAACGACATCCAACTAAATTTGCAAACATAAGTAAAGTATAAAAATACCAAAATATTTTTTTTATGTTTGTATGATATAAATACATCCCTATACCCAAAAATATAGTAAGAGTCATAAAAGAACCTACATAATTTGGATTATATAAAGTAGAATAAATTTGATATTTTTGAAATTTAAATCTTAAATTTTTTGCTAAATATTCTAAATCTTTAGGTAAAATTAATTTTCTTCCAAAATTAGAAGAAAAAATATCATATCCATAATATTGGAAAATACCTATTAAAGCAACTCCGATTGATACAATAGTCACCCCAATTAAAATAGACTTTAAATCTTTTTCATTTGAAATAGAATTATTAATTATAAAAAATAGCATAATATAAGCAATAAGAACAGATAAGCTTTCATATCTATCAGCAACTCCATTATATGCTAATTGTGGAAAAGGAGAAAAAACAGCAGATAAAATAGCAAATAATATGTATATAAACAAAAATAAATAATGATTTTTCCAATCTATTTTACCCCATTTATTTATAGCTGTAATTGGAAGTGCAAAAGCTACAAATAAAATTAAAATTCTTGATTTATAAAATGAAAAAAAATCATAATTTATATTACTTACAGGCCATGCTAAATATTCTATAGTACCAGGTTTTAAAGGTATTTTTTTTAAAAATACTACTAATGATAAAAAAGATATAAGTATAGAGATAAGTATAATTTGTACCCTATTTTCTTTATTCATTTAATCCCCCTCTTGTAATTTTAAAAATTTTTGAATATATAAAGAACTTATATAAAGTATACAAAGAAAATTTTTAGAACCACAATAGATTAAAAACTTTAAATTTATAGTTTTAAAATTTCTCTTATGTGGTTCTTTTTCTTTTTTTTATATTAAAATTTTTATTTCTTAACTACATTATTTATTTCTATAGCAATTTTTAATATCTCTTCTAATTCATCTAATTTTAACATATTAGGACCATCTGATTTTGCATTATCAGGATCTGGATGAACTTCTGCAAATATTGCATCTACTCCAATAGCTAAAGCTGCTCTCATAAGAGGTGATACATATTGTCTATCTCCACCGGTTGTATCTCCTTTACCTCCTGGTTTTTGTACAGAATGAGTAGCATCAAATACTACTGGATAACCAAATTCTCTCATCTCAAGTAAGCTTCTCATATCAACAACTAATGTATTGTATCCGAAACTGCTTCCTCTTTCACAAAGCATAATATTTTCATTTCCACATTCTTCAAATTTTTTAACCACATTTTTCATATCCCAAGGAGCTAAAAATTGACCTTTTTTTATATTTACAGCTTTTCCAGTTTTCGCAGCTGCAATTAATAAATCTGTTTGTCTACATAAAAATGCAGGAATTTGAAGAATATCAACTACTTCTGCAGCTTTTTCAGCATGCCAGACTTCATGAATATCAGTTACTACTGGTATATTATACGTATCTTTTACTTTTTGAAGTATTTGAAGACCTTTTTCTATACCAGGTCCTCTATATGAGTAGATTGAACTTCTATTTGCTTTATCAAAAGATGATTTGAACACATAATTTATATTTAATCTATCACAAATTTCTTTTATTTTTCCAGCAACTTCCATAACCAATTCTTCTGATTCAATTACACATGGACCAGCTAATAAAGTTAGTTTATTTTTTTCTCCTATATTAAATTTTCCACCTATATTTATTTTTTTAACATCTTTTACTAACATTTATTCATCTCCTTTTTTAATATGATTTTAAATTATAGTATATTACCCCGATATATTCCCATATAGCGTCTCGAATATATTTCATATTATCATAACTAGGGATAAATGATGAAATATTATAAGAGGTATATCTTGAATGATAATCACAAGGGAATGCAAGTATATCTAATTTTAATTTTTTTGCACTATTAATAGCTCTATTCATGTGTATAGCAGAGGTAATAAGACCTATTTTTTTATAGTTATAATTATTTAAAATTTCTTTTATATTTTTCAAATTTTCATAAGTTGTTTTACTTTTAGTTTCAATTAAAATATCATTTGTATTTACCCCTAAATCGATAGCAATTTTTTTATAAATTTCAGCTTCTGAAATTTTTCCGTTAAATACTATTCCGCCAGAAAAAATTATTTTCTTTTTTGAAATATTGTAAAGTCTAATACTTTCAACAATTCTAGCAAGAGCAGCTCTAGTTGGTGTACCATTAGTATTAAAATTAAGAGGAGCATAATCATTTATCCCGCTTCCAAGAACTACATAAATATCGATGTTATCTAACTCTGTTTTTTTAGTTATTGTAGGATACTTTGATTCTAAAGGTTTTATAACAAAATCTTTTGTAGGCTCTATTGAAAAAATATAGATAAATATAGATAATATAAAGATATAATGTTTTTTATATTTTTTTATAAAAAACAATGGAATAATTAAGAGAATTATTAAAAATGGTGATAAAAATATATTAGCGATTATTTTTTGTAAAATTAATCCCATAAATTTCTCCTTTTGTATTTTAAATAGTTTAGTGATAATAATATTATAATTATTTTTAACTTTATATTAGATTTAAAATGCTATGAAAATTTATATATTTATATTATTTTTTTAAATCATTTAAATATTTTATTACTATATTTTTTTCATTAAAATTAATTTTTTTTCTTCCAATTATTTGATAAGTTTCGTGTCCTTTTCCTGCAAGTAATATTATATCATTTTCTTTTGCTATATCAATAGCATATTTAATAGCATCTCTTCTATCTGTTATTTTTGTATAATTTTTAAAATTTATTTCTTTTAATCCAGTTTCTATATCATCAATTATTAAATCGGGTTCTTCTGTACGAGGATTATCAGAAGTAATTATTATATAATCACTATATTTTGTAGCAGCTTTTGCCATAAGAGGTCTTTTAGTTTTATCTCTATCGCCACCAGCTCCAAATAATGTAATAATTCTATTTTTTTTCATATCATGTAAAGTATCTAAAATATTTATCAATCCATCAGGAGTATGAGCATAATCTAATATTATAGAAAAATTTTGACCAATGTCAATAGATTCACATCTACCAGGAACTACATTCATCTTTTTTATTGAATCAATAATTAAATCAATAGGAATATTTAATTTTAAGGAAATACCAATTGCACAAAGAATATTATATAGATTAAATTTCCCTAGTAATTTTGTTTCAATAATATACTCTTTATTTAAAATATTTAACTTTAAAAGCATAGAAGATAACTTGTATTCTAAAATTTTTCCTGAAATATCACCATTTTTCCCATAACTAATGCCACCAAACTCATTATATAATCTTTTTCCATATTTATCATCAATATTAAATACAAAATTATTTTTAGTTGTTTGTAAAAATAATTTTCTTTTAGCATTAAAATAATTTTCCATTGTTTTATGATAATCTAAATGATCTTGAGTTAAATTACTAAATCCAGCAACTTCAAAGTTTAACATATTTACTCTATTTAATTCTAATGCATGAGAGCTTACTTCCATAACAAGATATTTTATATTTTTTTCTACTGCTTTTTTACATATTTTTATTATATCTAATGATTCAGGAGTTGTATTTGGAGCTTCTAATATTTCATCTCCGATTTTATATTCGATAGTTCCTATTCTAGCTATATTTTTTAGAATGTTTTCTAAAATATACGTAATAGTAGTTTTTCCATTTGTACCAGTAATTCCAATTATTTTTAACTTTTTTTCTGGAAAATTATAATATCTACTAGCAATAAATCCTAAATTTTTCCGAAGATTTTTTATTAAAATATATGTGATATTTTTATTATATTTTTTTAATTTTTTACTACATAAAATAAGTTTTGCACCATTTTCAATACTTTTATTAATATAATTATGTCCATCTACAGTATATCCTTCAAGTGCTATAAAAATATCATTTTCTTTTATTTTTCTAGAATCATATTGCATATTATTTAAAGGAAATTCTTCTCCTTGATTTAAAATTTCATAATCTAAATCATTTAAAAAATCAATAAATTTAATCATATAATACCCCTTTTTATTAGTCGTAATTGATTTATTTAAGTGAAATCCTAAAACTTATTAAAATAAAGTTTTTTGTCCTGTATTTTTTTGAATAGAATCATTTTCTTTATTGATATTAGTATTTGAGTTTAATAAGTTTTCAAATTCTTTTTCAGATAATATAGTTATATTCATTTCTTTTGCTTTTTTTAATTTACTTCCAGCTTTTTCACCAGCTATAAGATAATTCAAATTTTTACTAACAGTTGACAAATATTTTCCGCCGTTATTTTCAATAATATCTCTTATTTCACTTCTTTTATATTTTTTTAATGAACCAGTAGCTAAAAATGTTTTTCCTTCAAAAATATTATTGCTATTATTTTTACTTGAAATAGTAAAATTTATACCATATTTTTTTAATCTATCTATTAATTTAATGTTTTCAGGATTTTTAAAAAAATGTACAATAGAATCAGCTATTTTTTCTCCGATATTTTCAATTTCAAGAAGTTCTTCTTTTGACATTCTTATTAAACTATCAATATTTTTGCTATGTTTTGCTAAAATATTTGCAGTAAATTTTCCAACAAAAGGAATACCTAAAGCATAAATAACTTTTTCATATTTTTGATTTTTACTATTTTCAATAGAAGTTAATAAGTTTTCTACACTTTTTTCCCCCATTTTTTCTAAAGAAATTAATTCTGTTTTGTAATTATGAAGAGTATAGATATCATCGATATTTTTTAATTTTCCTATTTCAATAAATTTTTCAATAATCTTTCCTCCAAGACCATCAATATTCATAGCGTCTCTTGACACAAAATATTCTATTTTTCTTTGTAACTTTGCGCTACAATTATTATTTGTACATTTTAATGCGACTAAACCATTTTCTTTTATAAGCTTACTTCCACAGGCGGGGCAAGTTTTAGGGATTTCGATATTTTTTTCATTACCTGTACGCAACTCTTTTATTACTTTTACAACTTGAGGAATAATTTCAGCTGCTTTTTCAATAAACACTGTATCTCCTATTTTTATATCTTTTCTTTTTATCTCTTCAAAATTATGTAAAGAAGCTCTTTTAATAAGACTTCCAGATAATTCTATTTCTTCAAGTTCAGCTACAGGAGTAATAACACCTGTTCTTCCTACTTGTAAAGTGACATTATTTATTTTTGTAGTAGCTTGTTTTGCAGGGAATTTATATGCTATTGCCCATCTAGGACTTTTTGTAGTATTTCCAAGAATATTGTATAAATTAATATTATCAACTTTAATTACAAGTCCGTCAGTTTCATAATCAAGGTTTTTTCGTATTTCATCAAATTTTTTTATATATTTTTCTACTTCATTTATTTTAAATTTTTTATAAATTTTGGTAGTTTTCAATCCAAGTTTTTCTATTACTTTTAATGATTCAAAATGTGAATTAATATTATATTTATCAGAATCAACTAAAAAGTAAAAATAAGCATCAAGATTTCTTGATTTTACTATTTCTTTATCCAATTGACGAAGAGTACCACTTGCAGCATTACGTGGATTTGCAAATGGTTCTTCGCCGTTATTTATTCTGATTTCATTTAATTTTTTAAATTCAGATATTGGTAAAACAACCTCACCTCTTACTTCAACTGATATATTTTCTTTTAAATATTTAGGAATAGATTTTATTTGTAAAATATTTTCTGTAACGTCTTCACCAATTATTCCATCTCCTCTTGTAAGAGCTTGAATTAATTCACCGTTCTCGTATATTAAGGTAATACTAAGTCCATCTAATTTCATTTCAATAGTATATTCGATATTATTACTTTCAATAAATTTGACAATTCTATTGTGAAAATCTAAAATATCTTGAGTATTATATGTGTTTGATAAACTTAGCATAGGCTTTTTATGTTCAACTTTTTTAAATTTATTATTTTCAATGCTAGATCCCACTTTGTTTGTAGGTGAATTTTCATCTTTTAATTCTGGATATTTTTTTTCTAAAACTTCTAATTCTTTTAATAATTTATCAAATTCAGTATCTGAAATTAAAGGTTCATTTTTTATATAATAATAATAATTATACCTTTTAATCTCTTTTCGAAGTTTTAAAATTTTATCTTTTTCAGACATTATCAGCACTCCTTAATTCTTAATTTTACACTATATTATATCATAAAATATTATATGTAACTATAAGATTTATATTGTAATGTCAAATTAAAAATTCAAATTAAAAATTCATAAAATTTAATTTAAGAGAAAAAAATGAATTATGTAATAAATACATTAATTTTTTTTAATAAATAAAAAACTAGAGTAGATAAATACTCTAGTTTTGAGATACTTTATAAACCCTTGCTTCATAAGGTTTTAAATTAAAGAAATCATTATTTTTATAATTTGAAATTATTAAAGTAAGATTTTCTTTAGTAATATTCTCAGGTAAAATTATAGATTGTTTATTTTTAGAAAAATTTAAATATACTATATATAATTGATTTTCGTATTTTTTTATATAAGCAAAAATATTTTCATTATCATTCATAAAAGGAATATGTTCGCCATATATAAGAGTTAAATTAGACTTTCTTATTTTTATCATTTTTTTATAATAATTTAAAATTGAATTTTCATCATTCAATGCTTCTTTTACATTTATTTTTGTATAATTTGGATTTACATTAATCCAAGTAGTATCAGCATTTGAAAAACCAGCATTTTTTGTATTATCCCATTGCATAGGCGTACGACTATTATCTCTACTCATATAATGAATAGCTTTCATAAGTTTATTTTTATCGGCACCATTATTTAATGCTTCATTATAATAATTTAATGTTTCTAGATCTCTATATTTTTCAATAGAATCAAAACTAATATTTGTCATTCCTATTTCTTCTCCTTGATAAATATAAGGGGTACCACAAAGAGTCATAGTAAAAGTTATTAGCATTTTAGCTGATTCGACTCTATATTTTTTATCATCTCCAAATCTTGACACTGCTCTTGGTTGGTCGTGATTCATTAAATATAGACTATTCCATGCTTTATTATACAATTCTATTTGCCATTTATTTATATTTTCTTTAAGATCTTTTAGTTTTAAAGGTTTTATATCAAATTTTCCATATGGGCCATGATCAAGACTTACATGTTCAAAGGTGAATATCATATTTAATTTACTACCATCGATGTTAGCATAGCTACTAGCATGTTCTGGAGTAGCTCCTGGACATTCTCCTACTGTCATTATGTTATAATTTGAAAGGACTTCTTTATTCATTTCTTTAAAAAATTCATTTACTCTAGGGCCATTCATAAAATATTCACCACCCCAACCGTATTTTTCATTAGTAGATACACTTGGAAAGTCTGTGTTTTTTGAGATAAAATTAATTACATCCATTCTAAAACCATCTATACCTTTATCGAGCCACCATTTCATCATTTTATAAATATCTTTTCTTACTTTTGGATTTTCCCAATTTAAATCAGGTTGTTTTTTACTAAATATATGTAAATAATATTCATCAGTAGTTTCATCATATTGCCATGCAGAACCACCAAATACAGAAACCCAATTATTTGGTTCTTTTCCATCTTTTCCTTTTTTCCAAAAGTAATAATCTCTATATTGGTTGTCTTTTGATTTTTTTGACTCTAAAAACCAGATATGTTCATCAGAGGTATGATTTACAACAAGATCCATAATTAATTTCATATCCCTTTTATGTAGTTCATTTAATAATTTTTCCCAATCTTCCATAGTTCCAAACTCATCCATAATACTATAATAATCGCTAATATCATAACCATTATCATCATTAGGTGATTTATATACAGGATTTAGCCAAATTATATCTACGCCAAGTTCTTTTAAATAATCAACTTTTTCTATAATTCCCTTTAAGTCACCTATGCCATTTCCAGTAGTATCTTTAAAACTTCTAGGGTAAATCTGATATACAATACTTTCTTTCCACCATTTTCTTTCCATTTGGTACCTCCTAATCATTTCTTTTTTTCATTTCCTAAATTATGCAACCGAATGCATAAAATTATGAAATAATTACTAATGCTTTATTAGTACACTATCTCTTATTATTAATTTTGGCTTAATTAATATTTTATAATTATCTTTAAAAGTTACATTTTTTATTTTTTTCACTAAGTTATAGCACGATTTTTCTATTAATTCATCCAAAGGTTGCATTATAGTAGTAAGTGCAGGATAAAAATATCTAGCCATATCGATATCATCATAACCAACTACCGAGATATCATTAGGGACATCTATATTATGATTACGAAATGCATTTATTACAGCAAAAGCAATGATATCTGTTTGTGCAAATATAGCATCGCCTTTTTTAAAAATGTGGATATTATTTTTTATTATTTTATAGGTATCTTCATAAGATATATTAGAATATAGAATATTATTTTCATTAATTTCAATTTGATTTTTACTAAGAGCATATCTATACCCAGCTGTTCTAAGTGTAAACTCGTTAAAAGATGTGTCATTTTGAATAGCGGTAATAGTAAAGATGTTTGTAAAACCATTTTCTATAAGAAAATTTGTTGCCATTAGTCCACCTTCAAAATGATCGGTAGCAGTGTATCCATAATTTTCGCTATCTTCAAAATTTGGTTTGAAATGCATTATTTCAAAAGGAATTTTATTTTTTTTTAATAAATTAAACTCTTTTTTAGAAAAATTTGAATCAAGTATTAAAAAACCGTCGACTTTTTTAGAAGCCACCATTTTTTGGATATTACTCTCATTAGTATAGATGTTTTTAGAAAATTCGACTATTGTATCAAGAGAGTTTTTAGAAAGTATTTTTCTAGTTTTCTCAAGAATAATATTTACAAAAGGCATGGTGCTATCATTGTCAAAGCCATTTGAAATAATAAGTCCGATATTATCAGTTTTATTAAGACTAAGATTTCTAGCACTGCTATTAAATTCAAAATTTAATTTTTTAGCAATATCTTGAATTTTTTTTCTAGTTTTTTCTGGAATTACAGGATTATTGTTAAGACTCCTTGATACTGTAGAGGGGTGTACTCCTGCTATTTTGGCGATATCTTTAATTGTAAATTTTTTCATAAGAGACCTCTTTTTAATAATATATTAGTACTTTATTTCATAAAATCATGCATACGATTGCATAAATGATTTTACTATATAAAAAATTAAATGTCAATAAGAAAAATAAAAAGAGTATCCCTATAGATACTCTTTATTATTTGGAAGATTTATCGATGATAATTAATAACATTAATATCATCGACTAAAATTCTCTAAATCTTTAATGTTATTTGATAAGTACTCTAAAACATAGGTTTCTCTTTTACACCATTTAGGTATATTAAAATTGTTATTAAGAATAATTTTATTCTTTTTTAGTGCATTGTTTATATCTATCCATTTAGGAGTAAATTGTAATTCTTTTTCATACTCATCAAGCGATAGATTTGAAATAGTATTAGTTACATTACATAAATAATAAACTGAATGCATCTTAAAAATATCATAATTAGATTTATCTAATGGTTCATCAATCTCTATAATTTCTCCAAATTTTTTATAATTAGTTACATTATAGCCAGTTTCTTCTAAAATTTCTCTTTTTAAAGTATCAATTTCTGTTTCATTTATTTCCATTCCGCCACCAGGAAATTTATAATCTTTATTAATTTTTGAATAAATAAGTAACAATTTATTGTTTTTATAAATAATTCCTCTTACTGCTTTTTGAAATAAAACTATACCATTTAAATTTAGATTTTCTTTACAGATTATTTCTTTATACATAATACTCCTATTTACTTAAATAATGTTCAACTATTAAATAATCTTTTAATGTGATTTGTTCAAATTCTTTTAATTCATTTATATATTTATCAGATATTATATCAACTCTTTCTAGATTAATATATTGTTTTAAATGGTCAATGTTATCTTTAGAGATAATTATTTTATTACCAGAATTAAAATCTAAATATATAAAATTTCTATTATTTGATTCTACAAAACAGAAATTATTTTTATTTCCATTAGTAAAAAAATAATCAGATTTATGCAAAAGTTCTATTTTAGAGACTTTTAATACTTCAATAAATATTGACATTAATCCGAAACCTTCTGCACTTGAAAAATCACTTTCAATAAAAAGTTTTAACTCACTATTAAAAACATAATTTAAAAGTCTATCAGCAATAGTTAGATTATGCTTTATTTTATCCCATTCAGTTTTTAAATGTTCTTTAGTTAAATTAAAAATTTTAGGGATATTTGGTATAGATTTAATATTAGTTATATCTATTGTTCCAAGTAATCTGTTTTTTATATAAATATTTATAGAATTATCTTTGATATACCCGATTAATTTTGCCATTATTACACCTCGTATCTATTTCTTCCATTTTTTTTAGCTTTATAAAGTAAATTATCTACCATAAATATATGTGTATCTAAATCAATGTTTTTATCACAAAGAACATTTAGAACACCAATACTTACAGTAACAACGTCTGCAGTAGGTGAAGTTTTATGAGGGATTTTTAAGTTTCTAATCTTTTTAAGAATTCTTTCTGCAACTACAATAGTCCCTTTAATATCAGTATTAGGTAAAAACACAATAAATTCTTCACCACCATATCTTCCAACTAGATCTCGAGGTCTATTACAAGATTCTTTTATGGTTTGAGCTATCTTACTTAAACAGACATCACCTTCTGGATGTCCATAAGTATCATTATATTTTTTAAAATTATCTATATCTATCATAAGTATTCCAAGAGTTCCTTTATTTCTAATTAATTCTCTATACATAGATTGGCTAAGTTCTTTGATACCACGTTTATTATATATTTGAGTTAACTCATCTTGTAATGATAATTCTTTTAGTATTCTTTGATAATTTTTAATTTCTGTAATATCAAGAATTGTACCTATAATACCAGCTATCTCACCGTCAATTTCATAAACTGCTTTATAAAATAATACATCTCTATATTGATCATTTGCGTTTTTAATCTGAGCTTCATATTGCTGTTTGTATGGATTTTTTAAAAGTTCAATATCTTTTTTATGATATTCTTCAGCTAATTCTCTAGAAGATAACTCAAATACATTTTTACCAATAATATCTTCAAGTCTAAGCCTTAATATATCTTCAAAGGCTTTATTGCAACCTAAATATCTTAAATTTTCATCTTTATAGAATATAGGATTTGGAATTGTGTCTAAAAGAGTTTTTAAAAAGGATTCTCTTTTTTTAGCTTCTTTTTCAGAGGCTTTATATTCAGTGATAGGAACAGAAGTACCTATAATTTTAATAACTTTTTCATTTTCTATAAGAGGTATAAGTTTAGTAAACCAATATGTTCGTTTTGAATTAACAAATAAAATTTCTTCATATTCTAAAGGTTCTTTTTTATTTATACATTCTTGGTAATTAGAAGTAAAAGCGGAGTATAACTTTGTATCTACTATTTCTTTAATATTTTTATTTTTTACATCATCTTTTTTAAAACCAGTAGCCTTTTCATAAGCTCTGTTTATAGACTCCACATAAAATTCATTATTAACAACATTAATAATAAATAATCCAATATCAATATTATCAAAAATAATCTCAAAAACTTCTTTTTTTTCAAAAAAATTTTTAACTATCTTTTCTGAATTAAGTTTTTCTTTCATAGCTTTTTCAAATAAAAAATCAATAGAATTTTCAATATTCTTAATAGAGATAGTCACTTTATCACTATTTAAGGTAGATGTAGAATTTTTTAGATTATTAATTTCTTTTTTTAAAGCTTCATAAATATTTTCCATAATTATATACCTCTTAAATAGTTTGTTTTTATAATTATAGCACATAAAAATATTAAATAAAATAAAAAAGACTTAAATTTATTAAAAATTTAAGCTTTAAAATATAAAATTTATTAAAGAGTTGAAATTTTTTTTAATTTACTAATATCATAAATTATTCCATTCAAAAGTTTAGCTTCTTTAATATCATGTGTTACTAAAATAATAGTTTTATTAGATGATTTATATAAATTTAAAAAATCAGAAATGATTTCTTTTTTTAATTTCAAATCAAGACCTTTAAAAGGTTCATCCATCAAAAGTAGACTACTAGGATAAGAAAAAGCTCTTGCTAAAGCTACTCTTCGTTGCATTCCTCCACTAAGTTCATTAGGAAATTTATATAAATGATTTTCAAGCTTTACTAATTTTAAATTATTTTTAATAATTTTTTCTCGATTTTTTTTATTTATTATTGATTTTAATACAAATTCAATATTTTCATATACATTTAACCAAGGAAGTAACCTATCTTCTTGGAATACGTATGAGACAGTGTGATTATTTATAATTTTACCTTTATCAAAATCTTCAATTTGAGCAATTATATTTAATAAAGTAGTTTTACCGATTCCAGAAGGACCAAAAATTATATGTATTTTATTTTCTTCAAATTCAATAGAAAAGTTTTTAAAAATTATTTCATTATTATATTTTTTATCAATACTAATTAATTTTATAGAGTTATTCATTTTTAAAATTCCCTCGCTTATATTTTAGATAAAATTTAAATAAACCTTCAAATAGTAGACTTAAAAATACAATAATTATTGTCCATGCAAAAAGTTCTTGAGTTTCAAGCAATGTTTTACTTTCTAGCAAATTAAGACCTATAGAATATCTTGGGACACTTAAAATTTCAGATGCAATAGTCACTTTAAATCCAAGTCCTAAAGACATAATGATCCCAGAAGCAAGAAAATTTTTAGTTGCTGGAATATAAATATCTTTTATAATATAAATGTTTTTCACTTTATATAATTTTGCCATATTAAGTATTTTTTTATCAATAGAGTTTATTCCTTCTAAAATATTTGTATAAATTATTGGAAAACATACTAATACATTTATAAATATAGGAACAATCCCAGACTTAAACCATACTAATGCAATTACAATAAAAGACATAACAGGAGTTGATTTTATAGCAGTAATAATTGGCTCAAAAAAATCTTTTAATATTTTTGAATAAATTGCAAATATACTTAAAAAAGTTCCTAAAAATATAGATAATAAAACACCAATTAATACTCTATATACAGTAAAAAAAATTGTATACCAAAAGTTAGCCTTATTTACAAGGGATAATAGAGTTTTAAAAGTTTCTATTGGAGAAGGTATTAATATGGAATTATTTACTATTTTGGCGATTAATCCCCATATTAATATCCATGATAAAATAATAATTTTTTTTTTAATTATTTTTGTAATAAAAGTTTTCATTAGGAATTTTTCCCCCAATTAATTTTGGATTAAAATCAAATAAAATTTTATAAAAATCATTTAAATATTTTTCGCCTTCATTCATATCAATAAATACAATATTACTGTTTGGAATAGAGTTTTTTATAATTTTTTTATTTGTAAATATATTGTGTTTTTCTATTAAATTAGCTGCTAAATCAGGATTATTATTTACGAAATTAATAGAATTTTTATATCTAATTAAAAATTCATCAATTTTATTATTATTAATAGATTTATTAATAATAATTACCCCCATAGTTAGTTTATTATTATTTGTTATTTTTTCCCATTCTTTATTTAAATCTAGAGCAACTCTTATATTAGAATTTTTAGTTTGAGCAATTGTTAGAAATGGTTCAGGAATAAGAGCAATATCAATTTTATTAGCTACTAGAGATGACGCTATATCACTATGATTTAATAAATAAACTACATTTACATTTTTTAAATTATTTTTCTTTAAAAAATAATTTAAAATAAATTCAGGAGTAGCTCCTTTTCCACTAGCATATATAGTTTTATTTTCTAAATTAGATATTGAACTTATATTATTTCCGTTTTCAGCAATATATAAAATTCCCAATGTATTTATGGCCGCTACTTTAATATTTCCCTTAGTTTTATTATATAAGATAGATGCTAAATTTGCAGGGACTGCAGCAATATCAACTTCCTTTTTTATTATTTTAGCAATTAATTGATCAGGTGCAGAATATATATCAAAATTATAATCATTAGAATAATCTTCCATTAACTTAGCCATCCCCATACCTGTAGGACCTTTTAAAGTAGCAATTTTAAGTTTTTTTATATTCTCTGCAAAAGATGGAGTAGTTATTAAAATAGCAAAAAGTGTAATCAAAAAATATTTTTTCATAATTCTTAACCTCCATTTATTATTTTTGATATAATTAAATTATATCAAAAATAAACATAAAATTATATAATTAGTTTAGATAAAAGTTTTTATCTAAACTAATTAAGAAGAATATATGCTGAAATTTTTATTTAATTTTAAAACTTTTAATTTTTTTTCTATAGAAACACTGATTTTAAATAGTATAATAGAGTATTAGGATGACAAATAAAATAAATAATTAAAAAAGTGTTGACTAGGAACAAAAGATATGTTAGAATTAATCTCGCGTCAAGGGAATTGACGAAAAGGACATTACAAATTGAATAGAGAAAGAAGCGGGAAACTGATATTAATACATATCAATTCCATAAGTTA